>JAIXVY010000076.1 GCA_027482505.1 Opitutaceae bacterium
CGGTGCACATCAAGGCGATCACCGTGCGCCTGCATCGGAAGTATGGTCCGCCGCATCAGGTGGTGGAGCGCTTCGTGATCCCGTGCGAATCCAAGGGTCAGGCGCAGGCGGTCGAGCGCGACCTGCATGCCCGCATAGGCGGAGCAGGTGCGAACATTCCGCCGGCGATCCAAGCGGCCTTGTTGGATGGTCTCTCTCCTGGCGCACCGACTTCACTGCTTTTGCGAGCCGCCTTGGTCTCGGCTTACGATGGCCTCTCCGATCTGCGTCGCTGGCGCGACGCCGGCATTGCGGACGATGACACGTGGACGGAAATCTCCCGCCGCCTCGCGCTATGAAACTGGCCACACATCCCTTTTGGGTCACGAGTGCCACCGAGCCCGGTTTACATCTGCGAGTGCATGGCTTCCCTGCGCCTCTGGTCGGCGGACCTTTTCCCAACCGACTACAGCCGGACTGGTTGGTGCTGAAAAAAGCCGGCGTGCGTCAGATCGTTTGTCTGGCAGGAGCCGCACCAGAACTGCGTTACGATCCCTATCCGGCAGGGCTGGATTGGCTGGCCAAGGAGGATATGCCGGAGCTGGGGGAGTTCATGGAGCCCGGAGGGGCGGCGGCGCTTTTGTCTCGGGCGTTTGGCCATGCTCCCGAGGATGAAGCCTTCAACGCCAGACGTGCGGCACGGGGTGAGATGAGGCAAATTGCCCAGGCCGTTTTGGCGGCGCTTTGGCGCGGAGAGGGCGTGTTCGTCCACTGTGAGTATGGCGTTGAGCGCACCGGTTTGCTGATCGCTCTGGTCTTAACCCTGGCCGGGGGAGAGGCGCCCGCCGTCACCCATTCGGTGGCGCGGGCCCTGTCGTTGCATATGGGGGGCAGCGATGACTTGCGGGAAAGGCTCTTGAATGTCGTCTCCGCCGTTAGTCTGGATGCGACGAACTAACCAGAATTACAGGACCGCAGAGCCGTCGAGATGCTGCATTCGAGAAAATCTGGAGATGTTTTGAATCAAGGGACTTGCCGAGCCGATTCTAGGAGAAGAAACAGGGGGAACATGGTTCGCGGCCATCGACACCGACTGCTTCTGAAAGATGGTGACCATGGGCGCGACCTCGATGGGGCCCAGAAAGGCTTGGTGCTTGCGGATTTTGCTTCTTGGGGACGTTGCCACCGGCCATGGGGCAGAGCCGGGATCAACAGCTCAAGGTAAGAGAAAAAACCACCAATTGCATGAGCGCGAATTCGTTAAAAAGGCGATAGGTTAGGAAAGAGGAGGGTGGGCTTGGTGCTGTTTTCTGGAGGCGTGCCAAAAAGGCGGCCCGGAGGCCAATCAGGCGTAGAATAAAACAGTTGAAATGCTCATAAAGGGTATTTCAACTACTCAAAATGCACCGCTTCGGCCGCGATACACTTGAACAAGCGCTCACTCTGCTTGGTGAAATCGTGGCTACACGCGGTTATCCCGCCGAGCACTTCGTAGTTTGTGGCGGTTCCTCGCTTCTCGCGCTTGGACTCATCAGTCGCACAGCCACGCGCGACGTGGATGTGCTTGCCCGTCTCGAAGCCCGTCGTCTCGTCCAAGCCAAGCCCCTTGCACCCGCCATTCGTGAGGCCGCCGACGCTGTTCGCACCCAACTCGACCTGCCCGCCGATTGGTTCAATACCGGCCCGGCCGATGATTCCTTTTTCCGCCTCGGTTTTCCGATTGGGATCGAGGAGCGCCTTACGAACCGCGCCTATGGTCCGGCTCTGACCATCGGCTTTGTCGGCCGCTACGACCAGATCCACTTCAAACTCTACGCCGCCGCCGACCAAGGGCCCGGCCGTCATGTCTCCGATCTGCTCGACCTGAAACCCACGGCCGACGAACTCCTCGCCGCCGCGCGCTGGACGCGTCTTCAAGACCCCTCCGAAGGCTTCGGTCTGGTTTTGGCCGATCTCCTCCGTCACCTCGGTCATGCCCAAATCGCCGACCAACTTTAAGACCGAGGCTCGCGAGGCCACCCTCGATCTTCTCTGGAGCCAGTGGGTCACGCTCGGCGTCTCCGGGCATGCGGCATTCACCTCCGGCCAGGCCCTTGTCGATCCGGAAGCGATTCTCCTCGCCTCCACCACCTTGGCCCGCCACGACGCCCGACTCTTCGACGAGGTGCTCGACTGGCTCCACGACCAAGCGGACTGGATAAATCTCCAGCGCCTGACCCGCCTCCAGAAGGAATACTCTCTCGGCGATGTTTCCATTCTGTCGATCATCGCCACCCGGCTCGCCCGTCTGCCCGCTCACAAAAAATGGAGCGCCCTTATTCGCCCACCCGCGGCAACTCCTCCGACACCGGCGCCACTATTCCCCGAAGACGGGCACTTCGGCGCGTCCGACCCGGACTTTCTCGCCCATGGCTGGCTGCGTGGCCCCGCCCGTTATCGTGGCCTTTCCGTCGCGCCGCGCATGGACCAGGCCGGCAACCTTCTGCTTAAGCTTCGCGCCCTCTTTGGCCGCCAGTCCCGCGCCGAGGTGATGGCCTGGCTTTTGGCGCACGAAACCGGTCACCCTGCGGAGATCGCCCGACAAACCGGCCATTTTCGCCGATCCATTCAACTCGCGCTGAACGAACTCGAACGCTCGGGCCACATCCGCGCCCGCCGCGAGGCCAGAGCCAAACAGTTTTCCCTCGTCCATGACGACTGGCGCTTTCTCGCGACTTGGAAGACGCCGCCCGATAAAACCTTCCCCGCCTGGATACCGTGGGCCGCTGTCTTCCGTTGGCTGGAGCAATTCCATTCCTTGCTCGATGACGCCAAACTCACCGCCGCCTCGCCCGAGCTTCAGGCCATCGAATGGAGCCGCCGCCTCGACTACGCTCCGCTGGCCGAAGCTCCCGCCCTTGTCGCGCTCAGTTTCCCCGTTGAAGCCCGCGGCGCCGATGCACTTGCCGCCCACCAAGCGCGCTTCCGGCAGATCATGACTCGACTCGTCGCGCTGTAGCGCGCGGCAAATGGCCGCGCCTTGTCCTGCGACATCTCTCCCGATCAGGCGTGGAGCCATCGCATAGATTCTAAAAACGAGGCGGGCTAACGTCCCGCCTCGTGAGGCCGGGGGCTCAGCCCTCAAGCGGATCTAGTGCTGGGCGCACCACGATCCACTCCGCGCCTTCGCGACCCAAGCGGTAGCCTTGCGAGCGCAGATCGCGGCACAGCCGATTTGCTGACTGCCAGAAGGCCTCGTCTGCCGGATTGCTGGATGTCACGATACGGACGGCCGCGTCCGCCTTCGCCCCGTCACAACCTTCGCAAATCACGGGGACGACCCAGGAACCGTCCGGTCGGCGCAAGAAGCGCTTTTCGGTATTCACGCGAAACATGACGACGTCTTGAAGTCCCGCGATGCGGGACGAGTGAACTTGAGCACACATGGTTTTGATCGATCCAAAACCGCACCAGTTCGACGTCAGAGCTGCGGACTTTCCGCAGTTGTCCAACGCCGCACCAGCCAAGTTTCGAATCTATGAAACCGCGCTCAAGACGTTCGCATGGGCGTCACCGAGACTGTCGCCGCCGCTGCCGTCAATTTCACATTTAGCATGGGACCGTCGTTGTCCGACCCCCGCTCTTATTCTGCCCGCGCCCTCGCAGACTCCCTTCGAGCCGATCCCTGCCATGTTCCCGTCAACCACCTGCGTGCCCTCGGCGCTCCGCGCCCTCCTTCCACCCCTCCTCTCGCGAGGAGCCTGTCTGGTATTCCCGGGCTTCACCATGCCCGTGCCCATCCCGATCAATGAATGCGTCCTGCGCGACGACCGACACCTGCTGTGGGCGACGATGCATTCTCCCTACGGCCCAACCCGGCCCTGCGTCGGTCTTCTTTCGTGCGATGCTTGGCGCCCCTTGGGCGACGAAGGAGCCGGCTATCAACTGCTCCGGGCCAACGGTGAAGAGGTCGCTCGCATCGTGCCGCTCGAGTCGCTTGCGCTGACCACGGATCGAACACGGAAGCTTCGCGACGAGCAGGCGCGCCATGAGTATCGCGCCGCCCGCGAGCCCGCCTATGCACGGCGCTGGGCGATACGTTTCCGCGAAGCGAGCGCGACTGCAGGGACGTCGTAGATGCTTGGCCCCCAGTCGATTGTTCGCCACGATTTTCCCCGTCCACCTTTTCGCGCATGCCCGCCAAAAAATCCGCCGCCTCCGCTCCGAGTTCATCCAAGTCCACTCGCGTGGCAGGCAATCGCCCGGCGGTCATGCGCATGAAGCGGATCTTCGATCTCCTGAAGAAGGAGGACTTTCCCAACTGCCAGCGCATCGCCGACGAGTTGGAGACCGCCGCCAAGACGATTCAGCGCGACATCAACTTCATGCGCGACCGCCTCGGGCTCCCCATCGCTTACGATCCGCAGGAGCACGGCTACTATTTTACCGAGGAGGTCCACGAGTTCCCCACCGTGCAGGTGACGCAGGGCGAGTTGCTCGCGCTCATGATCGCTCACAAGGCCATCGAGCAATA
>JAIXVY010000443.1 GCA_027482505.1 Opitutaceae bacterium
CGCGCCCGGCATGGACTATGGCGTGGCGCCCTGGCCGGCGGTGGACGAGGCCGCGGCCGCACGCGATCCATTCACCGTGGCCGAGGCCGACGTGATCGTGATCCCCAAGGGCGCGCGCCACCCCGAGGCGGCCTGGGCCTTCATTCGGCACCTCAGCTCGGCCAACGCCGCCGCGCGCACACGGGACGAGCTGCGGGGCATGGAGCGGCTCTGTTACCTCCAGGAGAAAAACTCTCCCCTGCGCGATTGGAGCCCGTATTTCGAGAAACATCATCCGCATCCCAGCATCGCGCTCTTTCGCGAGCTTTCGCTCAGTCCGGCGGCGGTGTTCGCGCCGAGAATCGGAGTCTGGCAGGAATACCTCCGCGAGCTGAATACCGCGAACGAGAAGGTGCGCCTGCTGGAGGCCTCGCCCGAGGAGGCCTACGGCTACGTGCAAAGCCGGATGGAGCCCAGCTGGCGGCGTCATCGCGACAGCGTCGCCCGGCAGGCGGCCGCCCCGGGCGAGCCGAGGATCGCGGCGAAGGAGGGCGCGCCATGATTCGCGGGGAGACGAGGCGTCTGGCGCGGGGGCTCGCCTTCACCGGCCTGTGGGTCGTGGGGCTAGGCGTGTTCACCGCCTATCCGGTGCTCGCGTCGCTCTATTACAGCTTTTGCGACTACTCGATTTTGCAGCGTCCGGTGTGGATAGGGCTGGAGAACTTTCGCCAGCTGGCGACCGACGACGTCTTCTGGCTCTCGCTGCGCAACACCCTGTTTTTCGCCGCGATCTCGGTGCCGCTGGGCACGGTCGTTTCCCTCTCGCTCGCGCTTTTGCTCAACCAGGAGGTGCGTGGGCGGGCGTTTTTCCGGGCCCTGTTTTATCTGCCCTCGATCGTGCCGGCCGTCGCCTCGTCGATGCTCTGGCTGTGGATTTTCAACGGCCAGCACGGCGTGTTGAACCAGGCGCTCGCGCCGGTTTTCGCGCTGTGGGGCGGCCAGCCGCCGGCGTGGTTCGGCGACCCGGACTGGGCCAAGCCGGCGCTCGTGCTGATGAGCCTCTGGGGCGTGGGCAATTCGACGATCATCTACCTCGCCGGCCTGCAGGACGTGCCCCGCGAACTGCACGAGTCGGCCGAACTCGACGGCGCGGGCCCGCTGCGCCGGCTCTGGCACGTCACGCTGCCCATGATATCGCCCGTGATCTACTTCAACGTCGTGATGGGCCTGATCGGCGCGATGCAGGTGTTCACGCAGGCCTTCATCATGAGCGGCGGCCCGGACGGCAACCCGGCCCGGTCGACGCTTTTCTACGCGCTCTACCTCTACTCGACCGCCTTCTACGATCTGCGCATGGGCTACGCCTCGGCGATGGCTTGGGTGCTCTTTCTGCTCATCGCCGGCCTGACCTGGGCGGCGAACCGCGTCGCCTCCAAGCGCGTGCACTACTCCTCTTGAAACGCCGCGCCCGATGAACACCCGCGTCTCGCCCGCGTCTCGTTTCGCCCTCTACGGCCTGCTCGGCGGCCTCGCGCTGCTTTTCGCCTTCCCGCTCATCTGGATGTTCGTGACCTCGATCAAGCCGGTCGAGCAGACAATGGACAGCCCGCCCTCCTGGCTACCGCTCGAACACAGCGTGCAGTGGGACGGCGAGCGGGTGGAGGTGACGCTCGATGGCCGCGTCGCGGAGCCCTCGCTCTGGCTGGTGCGCGAAGGTGCCGCTGGCCGGGAGGTTCGGCTGGCGCCGGTCGCGGGCTTCGATCCCGCCGCGGAAGCGGGCTGGCGCGTCGAGCGCCGGGTCGAGCCGGGCTGGTGGACGGTCACGGAGCGCTCCGCCACGAAGGTCCGCGAACGGGCGCCGCGGCGCGACGCGGTTCCGCCCGAGGCGGTGAAGACGCGCGTTCGCCCGCGCTGGGAAAACTATCCGGTGGCGCTCGCGTCCATGGGCGGACGCAGCGTGGAGGCCGCGGAGGGCTCGGTGACGGACGCGCCCTTCAACCCCGAGACCGACGCCACCTTCGCCACCTTCCTGCGCAACACCCTGGTCGTTTGCGTGCTCGGGGTGGTCGGCGCGGTGTTTTCCAACGCCGTGATCGCCTACGGCTTCGCCCGGCTGAAGTGGCGAGGGCGCGACGCCTTTTTCGCCCTGACGCTCGCGACCATGATGGTGCCCTTTCCGGTGCTGATGGTGCCGCTCTACGGCGTGTTCAAGGATCTCGGCTGGGTGGGCACGCTGCTGCCGCTCTGGGCGCCGGCCTGGTTCGGGAGCGCGTTCAACATCTTCCTTATGCGGCAGTTCTTCCGGACCATTCCGGAGGAGCTAAGCGAGGCGGCGCGTATCGACGGCGCGAGCGAGTGGCGCATCTTCTGGCAGATCGTGCTGCCGCTGAGCCGGCCCGTCCTCGCGGTGGTCGCGCTGTTTCACTTTTTATACGCGTGGAACGACTTTCTCGGCCCGCTGCTCTACCTCACGCGCAAGCCCACCTTCACCCTCGCGCTGGCGCTCCAGAACTTCCAGTCGCAGCAGGGCGGCGTGCAGTGGCACCACCTGATGGCGGCCAGCATGGTGACGGTGCTGCCGGTGATCGTGCTCTTTTTCTTCGCGCAAAAAACCTTCATCCGCGGCATCGCCACGACGGGCTCGAAGAGTTGAATGCCGGCCATCATGCCGGATTCCTCCGTCCCGTCCCTTTCGTCCGCCTCGCCCGGCTCGCCCGTGCGGCCCTCGGCTTTTCGCCGGCATGTCTGGCCGCTGCTCCTGCAGAACCGCGTGATGATCGTCGGCGCCGTGGTGCTCGTGGGCCTGAGCGGCGGCGCGGTGGCGGTGCAGAACGTCTTCCCCAAGTGGCTCTTCTCCTACGTGCTCGACGTCGAGGGCGTGGCCACGGCCGAGCGCTGGCGGCGGCTGGCTTGGCTGGCCGCGGGCTACCTCGTGCTCACCAGCATCGTGCGCATGATGTTCTGGCACGTGGGCTATCGCCTGTTCACCCGGGCGCGCGAGCAGGTGATCTTCTCGCTGCGCGGCAAGTTCTTCCGCCACGTGAATCACCTCTGCCTGCGCTTTCACGGCGCCCACTCGTCGGGCGAGCTTTTCAGCTATCTCTTCGGCTCCCCGTTGCGCGCGGTCATGGATTTTTTCCAGCACGCGACCATGAACCTGCCCGGCTCCGTCGTGGGCGTTCTGGTGACGATGGGCCTGTTTTGGCAGTGGGACTGGGTGATCGCCTCCCTGCTGATGGTCACCGCCGGTTTCAGCGTTCACATGATGATGCGCGCGCGCGTGCGCATTGAAAAAATCCAGAAGGACTTCCAGCGGGTGGAGGGCGACGTGAGCGGCCAGGTGGCCGACCTGCTGCGCGGCAACAAGGCGGTGAAGCTGCACGCCATGGAGACGAAGGTGGCGCAGGACTTTGAACTCCAGGCCGACATGATCCGGCGCAAGAGCTACGAGCGCGACATCTACTCGCACGTGGAGTGGATCAAGCAGGAGGGGCTAACCTACGTCTGCTACGCCCTGCTCATGGCCGCGTGCACGTGGCGTTTTCTCACCGGCCACATCGACCTGGGCGTTGTGGCGGCCTGCCTGGCCGCCTATCTGGGCTTGGTCGGGCCGCTGCAGGGCGTCTTCACCGCCTTCACCCTTTGGGCCGGCGCGTCGGCGGCGCTGGAGCGCATCGGCGCGGTTCTGGACACTTCCACCACCACGCCCGATCCCGCGGCGCCGGCGGATGCCGTGCCCGCGTCTCGCGGGCCCATCTCGCTCGAGCGCGTCACCTTCGGCTACGAGCCCGGCCGCCCGGTGCTGCGCGACGTTTCGCTGGTCATCGCGCCCGGGGAACGCGTGGCCTTTGTCGGTCCCTCCGGCGCGGGAAAGACGACCATCACCCAGCTCCTGCTCCGGCTTTACGATCCGCAGGAGGGCGTGGTGCGCATCGGCGACGCCGACCTGCGTTCTTTCTCCACCCGGACCCTGCGCCGGCACTTCGGCGTCGTGCCCCAGGATCCCTTCATCTTCAACACCACCCTGAGGGACAATCTGCGCGTGGCGCGTCCCGACGCCGACGACGCCGCGATTCGCCGCGCCTGCGAGCAGGCCAACGCGTGGGAATTCATCGCCGCGCTGCCCGGCGGGCTCGACGCCCGGGTGGGCGAGGGCGGTTCGATGCTTTCAGGCGGGCAGCGCCAGCGCCTGGCCATCGCGCGCGCCCTGCTGGCCGCGCCGTCCTGCTTCATTTTCGACGAGGCGACGAGCGCGCTCGACACCCTGAGCGAGAAACTGATCTCCGAGGCCATCGAGCACAACCTGGGCGACCGAACCGCGATTTTCATCGCGCACCGTCTCGCCACGGTGAAGCACTGCGACCGCATCTTTGTGCTCTCGGGCGGCGGCATCGCCCAGGCGGGCAGCTATGCCGAGTTGATGGCGCGCGAGGGCTTGTTCCAAGACCTCGTGCGCGGGCAGCAGTTGCGCGACTAGGCGCCGGCGCGGCTCGCGCTTCAGGGCAGCTTCCAATCGAGCGAAAGTCCTTCGCGCGCGAGCGAGACGCGGCGCGAAAAAAACCGGCCGTCGGGCAGGCGCGCGGTCAATTCGTGATCGCCCCAAAAGGCGCGAAGCCCGGCGCGGCCTTCGGCGTCTGCGACAAGGTCGGCATGCGTCCACCAGTCGCGGAAGATCAGGTCGAGAAACGCCTTTCCGTTCGGCCGCAGGGACCAGTCCTTGGTCCAGAAGGCGGCGCGCGGTTTCCAGTGGCTGCCGGCCCAGAAGCCCCAGCTCATCACGCCGGTCACGGCGGGGTGGCTGAAGGCGGCGGTGAGAAAATCGCGGGTGTAGGCGACCTGCAGCTCCTCGTCTGAGGTATCGATGTCGAACTCGGAGATCTGGATGGGCAGGCCGAAGGCGGCGAAGCGGTCGAAGGTGGCGAGCACTTTCATGGGCGGCGGCGGGCTGCCGCCGAAGTGGCCCTGCTCGCCGATGCCTCCGATGGGCGCGCCTTGTTCGATCAGGAAGCGGATGGTGTCGTGGAAGTGCTGGCTGGGCGAGTCGGGGCCCTCGCCGGAGAACATCGTGTAGTCGTTGTAGA
>JAIXVY010000186.1 GCA_027482505.1 Opitutaceae bacterium
GGTCGAGGGGAACAATCCCGGCGCCCGCGATATTCTTCCCTTGGTCCGCGAGGCCGTCTTCGCCGGCCGCCACGCCGAAGCCGTGGCGCTCTGCAAGAAGATGCAGGGGCCCTACAACCAATCCTACCTCCCTCTGGGCGATCTCCTCCTCGACTTCGCCTCGCCCACGATCGATGCGACGTCCGGCGACTATGCACGCTCCCTCGACCTCGCCACCGCCACCTCGCACGTCACCCACCGCAACGCCGACGGCACCCGCGTCACCCGCGAACTCTTTGTCAGCGCTCCGGATCAAATCCTTGCCCTTCGGATTGGCGCCGACCGACCGGGCGCACTTGCTTTCACCGCCACCTTCACCTCGCCGCTTCGCCACCACGTGGCCGCTCATGACGCCACGACGCTCGCCCTTTTCGGTCGCGCTCCTTCCCACGTCGAGCCCTCCTACCGCGGCAATCGCCCCGATGCAGTCCGTTACGATGAAGGGCCGGACTCCACCGGGATGCGCTTCGCCGCCCACCTTCACGCCGAGGCCGCCGGCGGCACCGTGTCCATCGAGGATAATCGTCTCGTCGTGCGCGGTGCCACCGAGGTTGTCCTCCGCCTCTCCGCCGCCACCAGCTTTGTCGACTTCCGCCGCTGCCCGGCCCGCGATGGACGCGACGAAGTCGCCGCCTCGCTCTCCTCGCTCTGCAAGGCCATCGCCCGTCCATGGGCCACCCTCCTGGCCCGCCACATAGCCGATCACCAGACGCTCTTCTCACGCGTCAGCCTCGATCTCGGCTCCGTCGCCGACGCCGAAACGCTTACAACTGAAGCACGCCTTGCTCGCGCCGCCGACGGCTCGCCCGACCCCGGCCTCGCCCGCCTGCTTTTCGACTACGGACGATATCTCCTTATCGCCAGCTCCCGCCCCGGAGGTCAGCCGGCCAATCTTCAAGGGATCTGGAACGAGTTTGTGCGTCCCCCCTGGAGCTCCAACTGGACCATCAATATCAATACCCAGATGAACTACTGGGCCGCCGAACCCGCCGGTCTGCCCGAGTGCCATCTGCCCTTGCTTCAACTTGTCCGCGACCTCTCCGAAAAGGGCCGCGACACCGCGCGCATCAACTACGGCGCGCGCGGCTGGGTTTCCCATCACAATGCCGACCTTTGGCGACAAACCGCCCCCGTGGGCGACTTCGGCGACGGCGACCCGATGTGGGCCAACTGGTGCATGAGCGCCGCCTGGCTCAGCCAGCATCTCTGGGAGCACTACTCCTTCGGCGGCGACATCGCCTACCTGCGCGAACAGGCCTGGCCGGTGATGCGCGGAGCGGCCGAGTTCGCGCTCGATTGGCTGATCGATGACGCCGAAGGCCATCTCGTCACCGCGCCCTCCACCTCGCCCGAACTCTCGTTCCATTCCCCCGAAGGCGGCGCAGGCACCGTCACCTACGGCAGCACGATGGACCTGCAGATTTTCCGCGATTTGTTCGACCACTGCCTGGAGGCCGACCGCATGCTCGGCATCGACGACGACCTCGGCCGCCGCATCCGCTCGGCCCGCGACCGTCTCCTCCCCGTTCGCGTCGGCGCCCGGGGCAACATCCAAGAATGGGCCAGCGACTATCGCGAAACCGACGTCCACCATCGCCACGTATCCCATCTCTTCGGATTGCACCCGGGAGCGCAGATCACCCCGGAGGTTCCCGCTCTTTTCACCGCCGCCCGCCGCACCCTGGAAATTCGCGGCGACGACGGCACGGGCTGGTCCCTCGCCTGGAAAATCTGCTTCTGGGCCCGCCTCCTGGATGGCGACCGCGCCCATCAACTCGTGCGGGCGCTTCTGCGCCCCGTCTCGTCCGAAGGACACGGCGAGCGTTACGACGGAGGCGGAGGCGTTTATGCGAGCCTGCTCGCCGCCCATCCGCCCTTTCAAATCGACGCCAATTTCGGCTACGTCGCAGGCGTGGTGGAAATGCTTCTCCAAAGTCATCGCGTCGGCCGGGACGGCCTCCGTGAGTTGCACCTCCTGCCCGCGCTCCCCTCCGCCTGGCCAGATGGCTCCGTGACCGGACTGCGCGCCCGCGGCGGCTTTACGGTGGATTTGAAATGGTCGGGGAAAAAACTCGTGTCGGCACGCATCGCCTCGCGCCTCGGCACGCCCTTCCGGGTTCGCTCGGACGGCGATATCGTCGCGCCCGACTGCCCCGCCGGTCGCACGCTATACCTTGGCCCGTCCCTGCAGCCTGCCTAGTCCCGGGCCTGCGACGCCCCCTGGAGCACCCAGCCACGCGACCATCGGCCGGCGCCGCAGGCGCCGTCGCGTCGGGGCACCCAACGCCAAATTTCCTCGTGAGACATCGTCTCGCCGGGAGCCAGGGCCACGCAGGGAGCATGCTGCTCCACCTCCAAAATAGACCACGAACCGCGGTTTGTTTTCCGATAGATTTCGACCGGCGCGTGCCCCTCCGCCACCTGCGCCTGATCCGTGGCCTTGAACTCCAGCTCCAGCCAGCCCCCCGCCGCCTCCGTCCGAATCAAACCGCGCGACGGACGCACATAGGCTTTCGCGTCCGCCGAGGACTCGTCTCCGGAAAGCGCGGGGGCGTGCAGGTGCAACCAGCCCTCCGTGACGACGGGCCGCAAGTCGGCCGAACCTTCTACGCGGACGTCGGCCCCGGAGGCCACCGGGACAAGAACTCTCGCGGACGGGACCGCGCGCAAGTTGAACCAAAGTCCTTTTTGTATCGGCTTATTCGATACATTTCTAGCCTCCGCGACGAAACGCACGCCGCCGTCCGCCTGCGCTTCCCATGTCTTGGTCAGCTCCACCTGCCAGACCCGCGACTCGGGACCGCGCAGACGCAGAAGGCCCGGGGTTTGCTCAAGCACGGCGTAGCGCGCGTTTGTGCAGACCGGATCAGGCGGCCAGCCCCGCTCGGTGAAGGCGCGGTCGGGAAACACGGATTGATCGGCCCAAAATCTCGACTGCGGCCCCAGCCAGACCACCTGGCCGAAATCCTGCCGCCACTCGGCGGCGGGCCCGGCCTCATCCGGCGGCTCCGCGGCCCAGTCGCGCGCGCCCGGGTCGATGAGGTTGGGGCCGCCGGGCATCCGCAACGCCACGGTGCGTCCGCCATGCGTCGCGGTCACCGTCGCGATCAGGCCCGGCCTTTCCTTTCCAATCTCGGGCAACATGGCGGCCGCGCCTCAAACCGGCTCCACAAAGGCCGCCAGCGCGTAGATGAGCGCCGCGTTCCAGTTGATGGCGATTTCGTTGGTTCGATAGTCCTCGAACACGTCAAACCAGTCGCGCGCGGTCGGCCACGGGCCGCCGACAAGATAGCCGGGCCAGGCGCCGCCACGTCGGTCGTGCGGGTTAAGCGGCGGGTTTTCGCCCAATCCCGTAACATAGGAGCAACCGTGAAAATTTCGCCCGAAGAGGTGCGCGAGCGCATGCTGCGCCGCTCGGCGGTAGGCCGGATCGGGCCGCAGGCGATCGGCGAGATGCAACTGGTAGGTCTGCCCGGCCACCCGCCCGTTGCCGCCCCATTCGAAACACTCGCGCTCCGCGCCCAAAGGCCGTCCGTGCGGGTTGGCCTCGGCTTCACGCACCGTTTCCGCGACGCGCGCGAACAGCGACGTCTCGACCCTGGCCACCAGATCCGTGTTTCTCGCCTGCTTTCGACTCGCCTCGAGGTAGGCGCCCAACGCGAGGTCCTCCACGTCATACCAAACCGGCCCAAAACGATTGAACGCGAAATCAGTCGCACGTTTTTCGAAGTCGTGGAGAAAACGCGATTCTCCGGTCGTCTCCCACAACTCGATCGCGGCCCAGAGGCGATGCGATTTGTCCTGCGCGCCGTAGCCGCCGGTGCCGAAAGCGCTTTGGTTCGGCTCGACGTGCTCCGCGTGCGCCAGCAGGCAGTCCCAGCTTTTGAGGGCGGCCGCCAGGCATCGCGCCGCGTAAGCCTCGTCGATCGCCCGAAAGTGCCGGGCGCCGAGCGCCATCACCGCCGCGAAGTCGGCCGTGGCCGCCGTCCCCCACGGACAAAAGTAGCGCCGGTCGACGTCGCCCTCGGGCACGTCGCGGTAGTCAAAGTTGATCGCGGTGAGCTTGTGCGAGACGCGTCCGTCCTCGAACTGCATCTTGAAGAGCCAGTCGAACTCGTAGCGCAGCTCGTTGAGCAGATCAGGCCGCCCGTTTCCGCTCTCCGGGAGTTTCAGCCCCACTCCGGCGATGCGTTCGCCAAAGTGCTCCCAGGCGCGGAACATCATGCCCACGGTCACGCCGGCGTTGACCACGTATTTGTTGTAGTCGCCCGCGTCATGCCAGCCCCCCGCTGCATCACGCCTCTCGCCTGCGGCGCCGCCGACGAAATCCAGATAACCATCGTGCAAATGGCAGGCCGCATGGGCGTAAACCCGCCCCTTCCACTCGCCGCGCACCGCGCAGCCGCAGCGCCAAAGATACATGGCCCGCGCCGCCAACACGTAGGCCTCGTTCCAGACCGTGGCGTCGATGCGGAATTCGCCCGAACGCTCGCCGGAATCCAACTCCAGGTAGTAGCGCCCCGGGCGCGCCAAGGCGCTGAAATCGCCGACCGCCAGGCGCTCGCCCGTGTCGGTCGGCGCCGAGTCGACGGCGGTGCCAAATCCTCCGCGGTAAACCACGGCGCCGCCTTCGGCTTCGCAAACGCGAAACCCTCCCGAGACTTCCGCCAGCCCGGCCGGCACCGTCAGTTGCTTGGGGGCGTCGGGAAGGAATCCATGCGTATTGAGCCGGATGGACGCCCCGGCCGACACCGCGGCGGGGACTGCTTCGAGAATGGGTGTAAGACTCATGGTGATTCCTGCTCTACGCCGAACGTTCGCGAGTTCCCCACACCAGGGCCGAGCCAAGCAGGCCCAAGGCCAGCGCGAACCCCAGGACCAGCGCCCGTTCGGCTTCGTTTACCAAAGACAGCGCGAGCAGCAAAACGCCGAGTCCGATGATGGACCATCCGCACAAGCGCGCGGGCAGCCGAGAGGGCAGAACCGGCGCCGCCTCGCGTTGCAGGCGACGACGCTCCTGCACCGCGGCCCAGCCCGGGCTGGGCTCGCGCGCCAGGAGCTCCGCCACCACCAGCAACAAAATAGGCACGGCCACGCCCACCACAATCTCCGTCACCCGGCCGTTTGCCTGGGTGAGGGACACGAGCCACGATAAAGCAGGCACATCGACGAACCAGCCTCCGGAACCGAGGCCGAACTTAGCCAGAAGACCGACGGCCGCGCTGACGATCGTAACCGTCCAGGCCGCGCGCAGGCCGATTTTTCGCGAAAAGAGGCCCCAGATGGTAGGCAGGACGAGCGGCCCGGTGAGCATCGCGGTAGTGCTCAAAATCCACCCGGTGTAGGTCCCCATGCGCGGGATCAGCAGGGCGCCGGCGGCTACGATAGAACCCAGCGCCACGGTCGCCAGGCGCCCCGCCAGCACCAGCTCGCGCTCCGATGCGCGGGGACGGAACAATCGTTGATAGACTTCGGTGGTGAACGCGCCCGCGCAAACGTTGAGCGTGGCCGTGGCTCCGCTCGCGGTGGCCGAGGTCATCGCCGCCACCATCAGGCCCAGCAATCCGGCCGGCAACACGAGCCGGCAGGCAAGAATATAGGCCTGCTCATGCGGCGCATCCGGCACGATCGTGCGATAGATCATGGGCGGCAGCATCCAGAAGATCGGGCTGACCAGATACATCGCGCCGAATATCCAAGCCGACTTCTGCGCATCCCGGGCGGTGGGCACGCAGGTGAAGCGCTGCACATAGGCCCACTCGCCACCGATCTTGAAAAAGTGGATCACGACCCAGCCCAACATGAACCAGCCGCTAAACTCGGCGTTGGTCGGAAGAAAAAATCCCTCGGGAGACGTCGCGACGAAATTGGCCGCCCCGCCCGCCCGCCCCAAAAGCATGGGCACCACCAGCAGCGCCGCCACCGAGAGGATGATGAACTGCAGGAGGTCGGTGATCAGAACCGCCCAAAGCCCGCCGATGAAGCACACCGCGATCACCAGCACGCACACCGCCAGTGAGGTCAGCGTCACCGAAAGATGGCCGGTGGACGGATCCGCCAGCAGATGGCCGGCCGGCAACGGCACCAGCGCGCA
>JAIXVY010000471.1 GCA_027482505.1 Opitutaceae bacterium
CGCCGCCCCGGGCGCCGCCCATCCCGCCGTTTTCATATGGGGTCGGGTCGGCGGCGTGCTTGGCTTTTTCCGCAGCGACAACGCGGGCTTTTCTTGGACGCGCATTAACACCAATCTTCAACAATTCGGCTACATCAACGACATGGCGGGCGATCCGCGCGTCTATGGCCGGGTGTATCTGGGCACCAGCGGCCGCGGCGTGGTCGTCGGCGAGCTGGTGCCCGCCACCCCGCCCGCCTCCCAGACGTCCGTTCTCGTGTTTGGCGATGCCCTCGGCTCCGGCTGGACCAACGCGAGCACCGCCGGAGTCGTCTTGACCAGCACGACCACGATTCGCCGCGGCAGCGCCGCCGCCTTTGTGCCGGCCCAGACGTCGACCAATTCCTACACCTTCGCGGTCAACACCGCCGCGCGCTCGACGGTGGGAATGGGCGCCATCTCCTTCTGGGCCTCGGCCGGAGCCGGGTCTCCCCTCCCGCCCCTGCGCGTGGGCGCCTCGCGCGGTGGCGTGGCCCTCGAAGCCTATCCGGTTACCACCCCGAACGGCGTCGGCTGGCAGCGCGTCGTGGTTCCTCTCGCGGACCTCGGTCTCGACAATATCGACGACCTCACCGGCCTGCGCATCGAGGCCTACGCGGTTAACAGCGTGCTTCCCGGGGCCGTCTCGCTTGATGACGTCGCCCTGCTGGGCAGCGCCGACTACACCACTCCCACCCAGATAAGTTTCAGCGGCCTTTCCGTCCCCTTTGATGGGTCCCCCAAGTCCGCGGTCGTGACCACCACGCCCGAGGGACGCGGCCTGGTCGTGACCTACAACGGCTCCACCACGCCGCCCAGCGCCGTTGGTTCCTATCTTGTCTTGGCCACCTTGCAGGACCCCTTCGCGGTCGGATCGGCCAGCGCCACTTTCACGATTGGAGACGCCAGTGCCTCGATCCAGTTCACCAGCCTTAGCGCAACAGCGGATGGCACACCCAAGCAACCGGGTGTCACCACGACCCCGGCGGGACTGACCTACTCGATCACCTACGATGGCTCGGGCGTCGCGCCGGCCTTGGCGGGGCGCTACGCGGTTGTCGCCACGATAACCGATCCTCGCTATACCGGATCAACCACCGCCACGTTCGTTATTCGTCAACCGGACCTCGCGCCTACTGACATCACCGGCTGGACCTCCAACATCGCGGGCAAGATCGCCGGCGGCGCCGGCACCGCCAGCCCGCTCTTCGTTCCCGATGATACGACCGACAGTTTCAGTTCCAATACCCTCCAAGCCAGGTTCCCCTCCATACGCCTGCTCAACGAGGGAGACACGATAACGCTGACCGGTTCGTTTCAGCTCAGCGCGGACGGAGTGGCGAACGCATCCAATTGGTTTCGCTTTGGACTCTTCGACCACCAGGGGCAGGCCGCCGATGTCGTCACCGGCTGGCTCGGCGGCGCCAGCGTTGGCGGAAACTATTGGGAACGCACAAGCGTGAGCGGCCTCTTCACCACGGGCACCGGAGCCACCCAGCGCGCGCCCGACGCCTCGCCGGCGCCGGTCTCCAGCTCTTCGCCATCGGGCCGTCCGCCCGTGGCCTTCACCGCCACCGTCACTCGCACCGCCACGGGGGTGGTCCATGGATTCCAACTGCGGAGAACCGACACCAATGTCGTGCTTCTCTCTTACAACGTGACCGACGCCACGCCCAACAACAACGGCACGCTGAATGGCGCGGTCTCCACGGCCGCCGGTTATAGTCCGATCTACAACACCGCGGGGTTCTCGTTTGGCCGCACCTATCTTGGCGCATCCGGCGCGCAGGCCCAGTTCTCAAACGTGCGGGTATCGTTCACCTCCGCCTCCGCTCCCCTCGCCCAGTCCATCACCTTCGCCCAACCCGCCGACCGCCCGCTTAATTCGGCTCCCTTCGCCCTCGCGGCTACGGCCAGCTCCGGTCTGCCGGTATCGTTCAACGTAGTCTCCGGACCCGCCACCCTCAGCGGGAACACCCTTACGCTCACCGGCGCGGGAGTCGTGACGATACGGGCCACGCAAACGGGCAACGCAAACTATGAGGCCGCCGCGCCCGTGGACCAGTCCTTCGTTTCCACCAAATTACCTGCGACGATAACTCTATCAGGCCTCGGAACCTACTACGACGGCGGCGCCAAATTGCCTAACGTCGCGACTTCGCCGGCTGGACTCGCGGTCACGTTCACTTTCAACGGTTCCGCCACGACCCCATCGGCTGTCGGGACCTACGACGTCGTGGCCACGATCAACGACGCCAGTTACCAAGGCTCGACCTCCGGAATATTCGTTATCGAGCCAGGTCCTCAATCCATCACTTTCCCGGTCCAGCAGGATCGAGGCGTCGGCGCGACCTTCTCCCCGGGCGCGACCGCCAGCTCCGGCTTGCCGGTCTCCTACGTCGTGGTGAGCGGCCCCGCCGAAACGAACGGAAGCACGGTGACGATCACCGGCCTGGGCTCCGTCACCTTGCGCGCCAGCCAGCCTGGAAATTCGAACTACCTTCCGGCCGCGAGCGTCGATCGACTTCTCAACGCGGTCGCCGGCAGCGCCACGGTCACGCTCGGCGCGCTCAACACGATGTATGACGGTCAGCCCAAAGCCGTCGCCGCGACCACCACTCCGCCGGGACTCGCCGTATCCATTACCTATGACGGTTCGCCGACTCCTCCCGCCGCACGAGGCTCCTACGCGATCGTCGCGACGGTGAACGATTCGCGCTACCAAGGCTCCGCCAACGGCACGCTTGTCATCTCGGCCCGCACCAGCGGCGCCCAGGTCACAGGCTGGCGAGTCACCAATAGCACCACCATCGCCGCCGCCAACACCGGCAGCCCCCTCCTGAACGCCGGCAACGGAGTCGGCACGGCTGGCGCCTCCGTCCCCTTCTACGCCTTCTTCGACCCGGTCACGCTCTCCAATGTCGGCGACGCCGTTCGAATCACCGGCTCGGCCACTGTAAACGCGCCTGCGGGCACCGCCGGCCAGGGCCAGTGGCTCCGCTTCGGGCTCTTCGACAACCGCAACCAGGCCTCCACCGCGGTCATGAACTGGCTTGGCTACACCGCCATGGCCAACGGGTCCGCCTCCGGCAGTCTTCACGAAAAAATCGGCAACCAGAGCTCCGGCGATTTCGGCTCCTCGATCTTCGGCACCGCCTCCCGCACGGTCGACGCCAGTCCCGCTTACGTCGGCGCCAACTCCCCCTCGGGCGTCGTCACGCTTAGCTTTGAACAGACCATAACGCGCCAGACCGCGGGCGTCACCGTGGTCTC
The DNA here is from genome assembly GCA_027482505.1 of Opitutaceae bacterium. GTDB lineage: Bacteria > Verrucomicrobiota > Verrucomicrobiia > Opitutales > Opitutaceae > IMCC26134_A. The sequence continues at coordinate 3,292 of JAIXVY010000471.1, forward strand.
GCGGCTGATCCGGCCCGGCACGGGCGGCGCGGCCGACACCGTGTATCTAAGCTCCACCTACACCGACTCCACCCCCAACAACAACGGTCTCGCCAGCGGCGACCAAAGCGCTCCGCTCAACCCGGTCTACAGCCCGCGCTACAACGCCGTGGGCGTCGTTTTCTCCGGCGCCTACCTCGGCGCCACCAACAACTCCTCGGTGCAGTTCTCCAATGTGACGGTGAACTACACGGCCAATTCGGACGGCACGCCGCCGACCATTTCCTTCCCCGCCCTGGACGACAGGCCCTACTCGGCGACGCCGATCGCGCTCACCGCGCAGTCCAGCGCCGGCCTGCCCGTCGTCATCAGCGTCGTGTCCGGCCCCGCCGCTCTTTCGGGCGGAAACCTCACGCTGACCGGCGTGGGCACCGTCACGTTGCGCGCCGAACAGGCCGGCACCTTGACCATCCTGCCCGCCACTCCGGTCGAGCGAAGCTTCGAGGTCACGAAAGCTCCCGCGCAGATCGTGATCTCCGGTCTGCTCGCCCAATACGACGGCACCGAAAAAGCGGTGAGCGTCACCACCACTCCAGCCAACCTGCCCTTCACGATCACCTACTCGGGATCGCCTTCCGCGCCCTCCTCGGTTGGCTCCTATGCCGTCGTCGCGACCGTCGACGATCCCCTCTATGAAGGCGCCGCCACGGCCAACCTCGTCATTCAGGCCCCCCTGGCGACTTGGACCGGTTCGGGCGCGGGCTCGCTGGCTTGGAGCAACCCGGCCAATTGGTCGTCCTCCACGCCCCCCGTCTCGGGTCGAGGCGCGACGGTGGCGCTTTTTACCGGCAGCGTCGTGTCCGCCGGGCTCACCACGATCAACCAAGATCTCGCCGCACCTTTCTCCCTGCACCAACTCGAGCTCGACGGACAAGGGCCCGCCTCTCTAGCGGCCACCGTGCGCATGACCGGCAGTCCGCTTCGCTTTGTGCCCGACGGCTCCAACGGCCCCGTCATTCTGCTCAACGCGAGCGCAGGGGCCGGACTCTCCTATGATCTCGCGCTGAATATCGAATCCGACGCCGACCTTACGCTTGAGGGCCCGGGCAGCGCCGGACTGCTACTGAGCGGCGCCATGACCGGCTCGGGCGGCTTGATCCAGCAGAGCGAAACCACCGTCACCTTGTCCGGCAACGCCACCTACGCCGGCCCCACCACCCTGGTATCCGGAACACTGGCGATCAGCGGAACTCTCGCCGGCACCGAGTCGGTCGTTGTCGGACCCGGCGCGCGTCTTGAAAACACCGGTGTCATTCAAACCTCGAACGTGAGTGTCCTCGGCGGCGGACGCCTCGGCGGCGCGGGCACCTTGCGCGGCAATCTCACCATCGACGGCGAGGTCGTGGTGCTCGGGCCGGGCACCTGGCGCGTGGAGGGCGATGTGACCAATCGCGGCGTGCTCCGTATCGCCAACGGAGCCCGCATCGAAGTCACCGGCACGCTGGTCAACCAAGGGCGGCTTGATTTGATCGCCGCGGACACCGTCAGAACCATCGGCTCACTCACCGGAACCGGCGCCGTGCTCGACGCGTCCTCGTTCCGTGTCGCGCCGCCGATCACGCTTAATGGATCCGGCGTGAATCTCGATGTCCGCACCTTCGTCGGCCACCGCTTCCAGCTCCAGCGCAGCACCACTTTGCAGGCGGACTCCTGGATAAACGTCGGCGGCCCGATCGCCGGCACCGACGGCGTTCTTCGTTTCACCGATCCCGCCGGGATCACGTCCTCACGCCAATTCTACAGGGTCATCATCGTTCCATGAGTTCGGTCAGCACTGCGCTCGATATTCCTGCGTCCGCGCAACGCGCCCTCGATCTGCACCTTTTGGTGCGCGACGCGCTAGTCGCAGGTCGCCGCTCCGTCAGTCTGCCTCCCGGCGACCATGTCGTCTCGGGACGCCTGCTCGCGGAAAGGCAGATGTGGATCAGCAACAACGACTCGGGCGTGAAACCCATTCTCTTCGATCTCGCCGGCGCCGAGGATTTCACGCTCGAAGGCCGGGGAGCGCGTATCCTGGTGGAGGGCGTTCTCATTCCGCTGGTGATCGAGCGCGCCCGAAACATCGTCGTCCGGGATCTCGCCATCGACTGGGTTCGCCCCGCGTTCACCGAGGCCAGGGTGGAGGCCCACGTGCCCGGCGGCTTCGAGTTCTCCACCGCGCAGGGCGCGGACACCTTTGTCGTGCAGGCGGGACGCCTCGTCGCCGCGGGCGGCGGAGATTGGCCCTCCGCGCACCTCTACAACGTCCTCGCTTTCGATTCCGCCAAACGCGAGCCGCTCGCCCGCTCGCACGAAAGCTGGCAACTGGAACGCACCCACCGCGCCACCGCGCTCGGCGGCGGACGCTTCCGGCTCGAGGCCGACTTCAGCGCCTTGCCGCCCGTGGGCGGGCCGGTCGTGTTCATGCACGGTGATCGCGTCGCGCCGGCCGTCGTGCTAGATCGCTCCGATCAGGTCGAGCTCCAGGATCTCGCCATCCATCACGCCCTTGGCATGGGAGTCATCGCGCAGGCCTGCCGCGACCTGACGTGGCGTCGCATCCGCGTCGTGCCGTCCGGGAATCGCCTCTTCAGCACCTGGGTTGACGCCGTCCACGCCGTCGACTGCGGCGGCCGCCTCAGCATCCTCGATTGTGAATTCCGGGGAATGTTCGACGACGGCGCCAACCTCCACGGGGCGCATCGACGCGTCGCCGGCTGGCCCGCGCCCGATCGCGTTCTCGTCGAGGCGATGCATCACCAGCAGGTCGGCGTTCTTTATTCGCGTGCGGGAGACCTTCTCCACTTCGCCGCGCTCCCTTCTCTCGATACCGTGGCGGAGGCCCGCGTGACGGACGTGCGCGTGGTCAATTCCCGCTTTCAAGAACTGACGCTGGACCGCCCCATGCCCGATCTCGCAGGGCGCTTGCTTGCCATTCGCCGCCACGAGCCGGAACAAATCACCGAAGTCCGCGGCTGCGTGGTCGGCCCTAATCGCGGCCGCGCGTTGCTGCTTACGATGCCCGGAAAAATATTCGTGGAGGGTAACCGCTTCCACTCCTCGGGCAACGCCATAGAAATCCCGCCGGACGCCTCCTACTGGTGGGAGTCGGGCGCTGTCGACGAGGTCCTGGTGACCAAAAACGTGTTCGACGCCTGCGGCTACGCGATGTGCGGCCGTCATCTGCTCGTCGTGCACGGCCCGAATGGCGATCGCCCGCTGCATGGCCGCGTTTCCTTCGTGGACAACGAGGTTCGCCTCGCGGGAGGCGGCCTCGTTCAAGCGCGGCGTCTCTCCAAGCTGGAATTCAGGGGCAACCGCTTCGCGCGCCACCCCGACTACCCTTGGTTGCCCGAGGCGACACCCATCGAGATCGACGGTGTGACCGACACCGATATCGAGGCGCCGCCCGCTTTCGTTTCCGACTCGCGCTAAATGCCTCGCGCCTTCCACGTCGTTTCACGGCTGGCAGCCACGCCAGGACTTGTGATGCAGGCCGTTCTCGCCTTCTCGACTCTCTCTCGCGCCGAGGCCGCGGAGCTCTCGGTCGCTCCCATTTTCTCGGATGGCGTGGTGCTCCAGCGCGACCAGCCCGTCTCGGTCTGGGGCTACGCCCAACCTGGAATCGACGTCACGGTCGAGTTTGCGAACCAGGAAATTAGCGCCAAAGCCGAAGCCGACGGCCACTGGCTCGCGCGGCTCGGGCCAATGCCAGCAAGCGCCGCGCCGCGTGTGCTGCGCGTTAAAAGCGCGAAAACCATCGAAATTAAGGACGTCTTGGTCGGCGAAGTGTGGCTCTGTGCCGGACAATCCAACATGCGACGACGTCTTGGGCCTTGGTCCGGCCAGAAACCCATCAATGGCTGGGAGCAAGCGGTCGCGGAGGCCGCACATCCGACGCTTCGCTCCTTCATAATCGGCGACCGAAATTCGGACGAAAACGCCGCGCAGAACCCATTTGGCCGCTGGCAGACCTGCTCGCCCGAGACGGCCGTTGATTTTCCCGCCATCCCTTATTTTTTCGCCCGCGACCTCCAGGCTCACCTCGCCGTGCCGGTGGGCATCGTCACCGCCGCGCAGGGCGGTTCGCCGATCGAAGCGTGGATGAGCGCCGAGTCTCTCGCGTCCATGCCGGAAGGCCGGGCCGCGTTGGTGCACCCTCGCTCGGTTCCGCACGAGCAGCCCGCCACGTTCTTTGACACGATGATCGCGCCGATCACACCGCTTTCGATACGCGGCATCCTATGGTATCAAGGGGAGAGTAATCGCCGCGCCCCGGAAAACTATCGCGCCTTGCTGGGCGCGCTCATCGGAGATTGGCGCGGCCGCTGGCGGCGTCCTGACCTGCCTTTTCTGTTCGTTCAGCTGCCGCCGCACAAACAACTGCCGCCGGAACTGCGCGAAGCCCAGCGTCAGGTCGCTCTCGCCACGCCCTCCTCCGCGATGATCTCGATCATCGATCTGGGTGATCCCGACGACTTGCATCCGGCGGAAAAGGCCCCGGTCGGAAAACGTCTCGCGCTCGCGGCCCGCGCGCTTGCTTTTGGCGAACCTGTGCTATGGTCCGGCCCGACCTTCTCCCGCGCCAGGCGCGATGACCGCGATCTCGTTCTTTATTTCGATTTCACCGCGGGAGGACTCGACACCTGCGATGGCAAACCGCCCCGCGGTTTCGAGCTGGCCGGCGAAGACGGCGTCTATCACGCCGCCGAGGCCACTTTGCTCGGTGACCGCCTCCTCCTGCGCGCGCCAGCCGTCCCCGAGCCTCGCTCGGTGCGGCACGGCTGGGCCGCCGTTCCCGACATCAATCTCGTCAACACCCACGGGCTTCCCGCCGGTCCTTTCCTTCACCCACTCAATCCCTGAACCATGCGTCGCTTCCTCGCGCTTATCCTACTCGCCATGCTGCCGCTTGAACTCGCCCTCGGCGCAACGCCCCAGCCTGCAAAACCCATCGCGGCCCGCGCCAGCAGCGAACGAGCCGATAACCCGGCGTCAAAAGCCATCGACGGCGATTCGTCGGACCGCTCCCGCTGGGTGAGCGCGACCGCCGCCACTCCGCACTGGCTTGAGCTCGGTTTTCCCGAGCCGCTCGACCTGGCGGGCCTCCACCTTTTCTCCGGTTACGCGAAGCAAAAGCCGCTGCGCGATTTCGTGGTCCAGTTTTGGCGCGACGGAACGTGGGTCGATATTCCCTCCGCAAACGTGAAGGGTAACAAGCTTCCCCGCCTCGCGGTGCGATTCGACGACACCCTCGCCGTGCGCACCGATCGCCTGCGTCTGTTCATCACCGGCACCGAGGACGGCGTGGCCCGCGTCGGCGAGGTCGTCGTCTGGCCCATGTCAAAGGCGGGAGTTCCCCAGCTCCTGGGGGATGATCAAAAACCGCCCGTTCTCGTGTTTCTGAACCAAAGCGGCTTCAACGCCGGCGCGCCCAAACGCTTCACCGCGCCGCTCGCCGAGGACGGCGAGCGCTTCGAGGTCGTGCCCGCGACTGGCGGAGCCGCTGTTTATTCAGGCGTGATCAAGGCCAAGATCGGCGATTTCTCCGACTTCGAGCCCCGCTCCAGCCAAGAATACGTCGTAAAGGTAGGCGATCAACTTTCCGTGCCCTTCCGCGTCGCCGACTGGCTGCTCGAGCGCACCACTTATCAGCGCGCCGTCGATTTCATGATCGATAGCCGCCACTACGTCGGCAACGACCGCAACGTCTGCCAGGGCTCCTACGGCTGGCGTGACGACCACCACTTCGGCTGGGAACTGCACACGCTCGTCCCCCAATGGCTCTCCAACCCTTCCGCCTACACGCGGATGCCTCGCCAGATCGTTTACGAGAAGCCGACCAATCCCAAGCTCTGGGGCCGCCTGGATCCGCCGCGCGACGACGCCCCCGACATCATCAAGCTTATCCACTGGGGCGCCGATGTGATCGTCACGCAGGGCACCACGCACGAGCTTCTGAAGTCCCAACTCGCCTACTTCCTCTACGCCTGGCCCTGGCTGAAGGACTATCTGCCCGAGCAAAATTACCAGGTCGTCCGCGACTTCACCTTCGCCCAATGGCGCAACCCCAAGGCGGACCACGGCTACCCCTACGACGAGTCGCCGGAGCACGATCTCCTCGCGCTCAAGACCAAGATAGGCAGCACCAAGGGCGGCTATCCGCCTGGCTTCACCATTCAGCCGAACCTCCTCATGCACGAGGTCGCTCTCCGCGAGAAACGTTCCGACGCCGGCGATTACCTCGAAGCCGCGCGACGCCAGGCCGCGTGGATTGTCGACCAGCTCGACTGGGAAAACCCGCTCGCGACCAAGGGACAGCGCATGAGCGAGTTCATCACCGTGACCGGTTTGTGCCACTTGTTGTCCGACTACCCCCAAGCCGCGCCCGCCGGTCTTCGCGATAAACTACGCGCCTGGGCCGAGGTCGCCATCCGCCGCTCCGACAATCTATGGGATTTCCGCAAACTGGGCGACGCACCCGATCAATGGACGCCCACCGGCGACCGTCCGACCATGTGGAACGAACCGGGCAACGTCGTTGGCTTCCCCGCCATTGTCTTCGCCCTCCTGCCCCACCTCGACGACGTCGCCCAGAAAACCCGCCTGGAACAACTCGCTTGGTCGCACTTCGACGCCATGTTCGGCCGCAACCCGACCGGTCGCCACTTCTCCTACGACGCGCCACGTGAACTCGAAGGCGTGGAATACGGCTGGTATAGTTTCTACGTCGGAGGGATCGGACGGCTAGAGAACGCCCGCTTCGTCATCGACGGCAGTCCCAAGAACCAGCACTTCCCCTTCAAGCCCGAGATGGGCAACATCGGATGGACCGAGGGCTGGATCCAGCACAACACGCCCTTCAACCTGAGCCTGGCCTACCTCGCCCGCAACTCGACCTCGATCGAAGTGAAGCGCACCGGCGACACCTTGGTCGTGCGTCTCGAGGCTCCGCTCAACTTCGATCCCGCGCAGATCGAAACCGCCACCGTTTCGGTCCAGTCCGCCAGCGGCGACCGCGAATCGCTTGTCCTGAAAGAGGAAAACGCCGACTCCCGCTTCTTTGTCGGAACCATACCGATCGCCGCCGCCACGCCCACTCCGGGCGATGGCGTCCTGCAATACGCCCCGAATGACCAAATCGAGGCCGGCTACGGCTTCGGTTACTTTACCCGCAAATCCGGAATTAAACTCTGACCATGTCCGCTTTCAAAAACCTCCCCCGACTCGCTCTCCTCCTAGCGACGGCGTTCCTCAACACGTCGATCACCCGCGCCGACTCCTCCAAAACCGATACGCCCACCTCGACTACCGTGAGCACGAATACCGCCGCGCCGAAAAACGACTCCACGCCCAACCTCTCGCGCTGGATTCAGCCCCTGCGCGAGACCTCGATTTTCTCCGATCCGGAATACAACATCTGGTGCGGCTCGGTGGTTGAAGGCGACGACGGCAAATTCCACATGTTCTATTCACGGTGGCCCCGCTCGACCGGCCACCTCGCATGGGTCACCCACTCCGAAGTCGCTCGCGCCGTCTCCGACTCGCCCTTCGGCCCCTTCCGCCACGCCGAGGTCGTCCTCCCCGAGCGCGACCGCAAATTCTGGGACGGCGCGTGCACCCACAACCCCACCATCGTGCGCATCGGGGCCAAGTTCTACCTCTACTACATGGGGAACACCGGAGACCGCGAGTCGACCCGCGACCTCAACTGGCAGCATCGCAACAATCAGCGCATCGGCGTGGCCGTCGCCGACCGCCCGGAGGGCCCCTGGACGCGCTTTGACAAGCCGCTCGTCGACGTCTCCGCCGACCCGCAGGCGCCCGACGCCCTCGCGACCAACAATCCCACCGTGATCGCCCGTCCCGAAGGCGGCGTGCTCATGATCTACAAGGCTGTCGCCAAACGCGGAGCCCTTCCTTTTGGCGGCCCTGTCGTCCACCTCGCCGCCACCGCCGAATCGCCGCTCGGCCCCTTCACCAAGCAGCCACAGCAAATCTTCACCGGCAACGGACAGTTCTTCGCCGCCGAAGACCCCTTCATGTGGCACGATGGCAAGCGATACCTCGCCATCGTCAAAGACATGGGCGGCTACTTCACCGGGCTTAAACCTTCGCTGGCGCTCTTCGAATCCGAAAACGGCCTCACCAACTGGCACCCCGCGCCCACGCCTCTCGTATCCGGCCTGCAAGTCAAGCGATCGGACGGCAGCCTGTGGAAGCTTACCCGCCTGGAACGTCCGCAACTCCTGCTTCGCGACGGCAAGCCCGTGGCGCTCTATTGCGCCGCATCGGATAATTGGAACTACTCCGGCAGCGTAAATCTAGCCATCCCGCTCGCGCCGCCCGCGGATGGGAAATAAGGCGACTAAAGCTACCCCTACCTTCCCGATGCGCCTCGGCCTTCGCTCTCACGCCCGGTCCCTCGTTTTCTTTATGCTTGGTGCGCTCGCCGCCCCCGCCGCCACGTTCCACGTCGCGCCGTTTGGCAAAGATAGCAATCCGGGCAGCGCCTCCGCGCCCTTCGCCACGCTCGCCGCGGCGCGCGACGCCGCCCGCGCGTTCGTTGGTCGCGAACTGGTTAAGATCCGCGTCGCGGACGGCATTTACTATTTGCCCGAGACCTTGGTCTTGGGACCTTCCGACTCCGGCAAGCCGGATGCGCCCGTCGTCTATCAGGCGGTGAACGAAGGCCGGGCCATTCTTAGCGGCGGTCTCCGCCTTCAACTTCGCTGGGAGCCCTGGCGCGATGGCATCTACCGCGCCGCGACCCCGCCCGGCCTGTCCATCGACCAACTCTTCCTGGACGGGAAACGCCTTTGGATGGCGCGCTACCCGAACTACGATCCCGCCAAAACCACCGCCGCCTACCAAGGCTACTCCGCGGACGCCTTCGCCCCCGACCGAGCGGCGCGCTGGGCCGATCCCGCGGGCGGCTATATCCACGCCATGCACTCGGCGCGCTGGGGCGGCTACCATTACCGCATCACCGGCAAAAAGCCCGACGGGTCCGTAGCCTACGAAGGCGGCTGGCAAAACAACCGCCAGATGGGCATGCACAAGGAGTTTCGCATGGTGGAAAACATCTTCGAGGAGCTCGACGCCCCCGGCGAATGGTTCCACGACGCGAAACAGAACCGTCTCTACCTCTGCCCGCCGGACGGCGTCAAACTCGCCTCCGCCTCCGTTGAGATCGTCCGCCTTCGTCACCTCGTCGAGATCAAGGGCACGGCCGAGAATCCCGTCCGCTCCATCGCCCTTCAAGGCTTCGTCTTCCGCCATGCCGCGCGCACGTTCATGGACAACCGCGAACCGCTCCTGCGCTCCGATTGGACCATCTACCGCGGCGGCGCCGTGCTGCTCTCCGGCGTGCAGGATGTCCGCATACTGGACTCCGAGTTCGACCAAGTCGGCGGCAACGCCATCTTCGTCGACCGCCACGCCCGGCGTGTTCTCGTGCGCGGCTGCCACATCCACGACCCCGGAGCGAGCGGCGTGGTCTTCGTCGGCGATCCGGGAGCGGTTAGGAATCCGCTTTTCGAATACAACAAACGCCAGGACCTCGCCACCATCGACCGCACCCCCGGCCCGAAGACCGACGACTACCCCGCCGACTCCGCCGTGGAGGACTGCCTCATCCATGGCGTGGGACGCGTCGAACGCCAGGCCGCCGGCGTGCAAATCTCCATGTCCGCCCGCATCGCCGTGCGCGACACCTCCGTCTACGACTGCTCCCGCGCCGGCATAAACATCGGCGACGGCACCTGGGGCGGACACTTGCTCGAGCGTCTGGACGTCTTCGACACCGTGCTGGAGACCCACGACCACGGCTCCTTCAACTCCTGGGGACGCGACCGCTACTGGTGGCCCAACCACCGCGAGGTCTCCGAACCCGCCGTCAAGGCAGACCCGCGTCTCCCCTTCCTCGACGCCGTGGAGACCACCGTCATCCGCGACAGCCGCTGGCGCTGCGACCACGGCTGGGACATCGACCTGGACGACGGTTCCAGCAACTACGACATCTACAACAACCTGATGCTCGCCGGAGGCCTCAAACTTCGCGAGGGCTACCGGCGTCACGCCTGGAACAACATCATGGTGAACAACGGTCTTCACCCGCACGTCTGGTTTGATGGGAGCGACGACCGCGTCTTCTCCAACATCGTCATGAAGCCCCACGCGCCCATCCGCCAGCCGGAGCGCTGGGGCTCGGGCGTGGACCGCAACCTCTTCCTCGCCCCATGGGATCTTGAGCGCCACCGCGCGTCGGGAGCCGACGCCAGCTCCGCCGCCGGCGACCCGCGCTTCATCGATCCCGCCGCCGGCGACTACCGCGTGCAGGCCGATTCGCCCGCCCTCGCCCTCGGTTTCACGAACTTCCCGATGGATCAGTTCGGCGTGAAGAAGCCCGCGCTGCGCGCCGTCGCCCGCACTCCGAAACTGCCGGCCTTCGCCATGCCCGCGACCGCCTCTCGGCCCAAAGGCGAAGAAACCCGCGCTGTTTGGCTCGGAGCCAAGGTGCGCACCATTTCCGGGGAGGAATTTTCCGCCTTTGGCGTGAGCAAGGAATCCGGTGGCGTCCAGTTGATCGATGTCCCGCCCGAATCCCCCGCCGCCAAGGCGGGCTTCAGGGTCAACGACCTCGTGCAAGGCGTGGGTGAGCGTCCGGTCGTAAAGCTCGCCGACCTCATCGCCTCGTCTCCGCCGCCCGCTAAAATCGCCGTGACTGTAATTCGCGACCAGAAGCCGGTTCGCATCACGCTGCCCTGAAAAACCAATTCGCGGCATACGCCGAAAAGCCCGGCTTCACCGCGGGCTCTTCATCCATCGTCTTTTCGAAGCGTGGACGGCGGCCACTTTGATTTATCGACAAATTTTCTCTAGCGATCACGCCGATTGGACCGCACTCTACCACGCTTAAGCATCATGTTGGCCCCCGTCTCCACCGTCGCCCGAACCGCCTTCCTGCTCCCCATCGCCGCCGCCTCGGTGGATTCGGTCGCCCTGCAGAGGGCGGAAGAGGCCCTGGCGAGGCTTAGTCTCGAGGAAAAAGTGGCGTTACTCGCGGGCAACGGAACCATGACCATCGCGGCCCAGCCCAAGATCGGACTCGCCGAAGAATTCTGGTTCAGCGACGGCCCGCACACCGTGCGCCCAGAGCTCGACCGGAACAATTTCAATTCCGCAAACCACAGCGACGACCATTCCACGGTTCTGCCCACGCTCTCCGCGCTGGCCGCCACCTGGGACACCGAACTCGCCTTCCGTTTCGGCGAAACCCTCGGTCGCGAGGCGCGCGACCGCGGCAAGGACGTCCTCCTGGGCCCGGGAGTTAATCTCCAACGCACGCCGCTCAACGGCCGCAACTACGAGTATCTCGGGGAAGATCCCCATCTCGCATCCCGGCTCGCCGTGGCCTACGTCAAGGGCGTGCAGTCGCAGGACGTCGGCGCCTGCGTGAAGCACTTTGTCGGCAACGATCAGGAACTCGCCCGGGGC
>JAIXVY010000414.1 GCA_027482505.1 Opitutaceae bacterium
GATCTGGACCTCGACGCCGGCGCGAACGATCTCGGCGCGGCCGATGGGCAGGGCCTGGACGGCGAGGACGGGCGCGGGCGCGCCGGTGGCGGCGCCGCGCGGGTAGCGGATAAAGGCCGGGCCGTCGTGGGCGAGGGCGGTGCGAAGCATGGCCTGGAGCTCATGCTCATCCTTGGGCGCCATCACCACGGCGCGGGGCACGCAGCGCAGGTAGGCGACGTCGAAGAGACCATGGTGGGTGGGGCCGTCGTTGGCCGAAAGGCCGGCGCGGTCCATGCAGAAGGTGACGGGCAGATTCTGAAGCGCGACGTCGTGGATAATGTTGTCGTAGGCGCGCTGAAGGAAGGTGGAGTAGATGGCGACCACGGGGCGGAAGCCCTGGGTGGCGAGGCCGGCGGCGAAGAGGACGGCGTGCTCCTCGGCGATGCCGACGTCGAAGAACTGTTTGGGAAGCGCGGCGGCGAGGTGGTTGAGACCGGTGCCGGAAGGCATGGCGCCGGTGATGCCGACGATCTTTGGATTGGCGGAGGCGAGGCGGACGAGTTCGTGGCCGAAAACATCCTGATAGTTGGGCGGCGCGCCGGGCGTGGCCTTGCTTTCGCCGGTGACGGGATCGAAGGCGCCCAGGCCGTGGAATTTCTCCGGATGGGCGCGGGCGGCGTCGAGGCCGCGGCCCTTCTCGGTGATGACATGGACGATGACGGGCGTGTCGGTGTCGCGGGCGAACTCGAGGTTTTTGATCAACTCGTCGAGATTGTGGCCGTCGATCGGGCCGATGTAGCGGAGGCCGAATTTCTCGAAGAGGGAGGACTCGACGAAGAAGTCCTTGGTCTCGCGTTTCCACTTCACCCACAGGCGGTGCATGTCGTCGCCGCCGGGCAGGCCGCGGAAGAACTTCTCCAGGTCGTGGTGGACCTTGTTGTAGGTGCGGTTGGTGGAGAGCTTGTTGAGGTATTTGGCGATGGCGCCGACGTTGCGGGCGATGGACCACTCGTTGTCGTTGAGGATGACGACGAGGCGCTTGGTGGAGCTGACGACGTTGTTGAGGGCCTCGAGGGTGATGCCGCAGGTGAAGGCGGCGTCGCCGCAGAGGGCGACGACGTGGTCGTCGGTGCCGGCGAGATCGCGGGCCACCGCCATGCCGAGGGCGGCGGAGAGAGCGGTGCCGGCGTGGCCTGCGCCGAAGGCGTCGTGCGGGCTTTCCTCGCGCATGAGGAAGCCGGAGGCGCCGCCGGTCTGGCGCACCCGCTGGAAGGAGGCGAGACGGCCGGTGAGGAGCTTGTGGACGTAGCCCTGGTGGGCGACGTCGAAGACGAATTTGTCGCGCGGAGTGGAGAAGACGCGATGGAGCGCGATGGTGAGCTCGACCACGCCGAGATTGGGGCCGACGTGGCCGCCGTTGCGCGCGGTGACGCGGATGAGTTCATCGCGAATCTCGGCGGCCAGGCGCGGTAGATCGGCGGCGGAGAGGCCCTTCACATCCTCGGGCGTTTGGATCGAATCGAGCAGGCGTCGGGCGGAGGCGGTGGCGGAGGAGTCGGGCACGGAGGGAGCGAGGAAGCTGAGAGCGAGGAGTGAAGCGGGAGCGGCGGCCCGGGTTAGGCGAGGCCGAGATCGGAGCGATCGGAGACGGCGAAAGGCGCGGGGGCCAGCGAACCGTCTTTCTGGCGCTTGAGTTGCTCGATCTTGAGCTCGGCGGCCTTCAGACGCTGTTCGCATTGGGCAAGGAGGCGGGTGCCTTCCTCGTATTTGGCCAGCAGGTCGGCGAGGGGAACATCGCCTGTTTCCATGGCCTCCACGATGGATTCCAGCTGCTGCATTGCCTCCTCGAAGGAGGGTTCCGGTTTCCCGGCGGTGGAGGCGGCGTTGGATTTGGTGGCCACGGTAAACAGACCAAAATTGGCCGGCCCGGGGCGGTTTTCAATCCCCGGTTTACGATCGCTCCAAGACGTGGCGGAAAGTGTCCGGACGTAACGAAATGCCTCCGGGAAGCGCCCGCTTGCGCGGAGCCGCAAGCGGATGAGGACGAGAGACTAGGCTTGCTTAAACGGCCGCCGCGATGGGGACGGCCGGCGCGACGATGGCGAGCAGGGCGTCGCGCAGCGCAGGCAGGCGGGAGGGGTCGGAGGCGACCTCGGCGCGCGCATTTTCGATGTAAAAGCTGTCGATGGCGACGTCGCGTTCGGTGCCGATCCGGGCGAACGTGATGTCGAAGCCGTGTTCGCTGATCACGCGGGCGAGGCGGAAGAGCAGGCCGATTTCGTCGCGGGCCTGAACCTCGACGATGGTGCGCTGCATGGACAGCTCGTGGTAAACCTCCACGAGCGGCGGGAAGCTGGCGTGGGGAAGGGCCTTTTCGATGCCGAAGCGGGCGCTGCGAACTTTTTTGGCCTGCGCCACGATGTCGGGGTAGAGATCCTTGTTGGTGACGAGCGCTTCTTCGACGGTCTTGGCGAAGATTTCCTGGGCCTTGGCGGACTGGACGACGCCGCGGCCCGGCTCGACCACGTAGAAGGTGTCGATGGCGATGTGATCGTTTCGCGAGATGACCTTGGACGAGAGAATGGAGAGGCCGGCGACGGAGAAGGCTCCGGCGAGTTTGTAGAAGAGGCCGGCGCGGTCCCAGGTGACGATATGAACGACGGTGAGGGAGCGGTTGAGGTCGTCGTGCCACTCGATGACGGGCTTGAGGCTGCCGACGGCGTCGGCCTGCGAAATGGAGGTGAGCAGTCTGTTCACCATCCGGATATGGAGGGCGATCTCGTCCGGATCGGTGTGGATGAAGTAGCGCTCGGGAAGCAGATTGAAGTGCGCGGTGATCTCGTCCGCGCTGATGCCGGGGATCTTTTTCGCGACGAGGTCCTGGTAGGTGGACTGCATGCGGGCGGTGTTGCGGTCGGCGATGCGGACGGCGCCGTGGGTCAGGTGGTCGAGCGTGGCCCGATAGAGCGTGCCGTGGAGCGTGTCCTTGTAGCTGTTCCAGAGGCCGGCCGCGGTGCCGCGAGCGTCGCAGAGAGTGTGGACGTAGAGATAGCGGAGTTTGTCCGGGTCTGGGACCAGTTCGGCGAAAGCGGTGGCGGAAGCGGGGTCATCGACGTCCCGCTTTTGCCAAAAGCGTGCCATGATGAGGTGGTTTTTTATGATAAAAGTGACAATTTCCTGCTCGGTCGCGTTGACCTCCATTCGGGCGAGGAGCGGCAGGGCGATCTCCACGCCGAACTCGGCGTGCCCCTTGATGCCTCGCGCCTTGCCGATGTCGTGCAGCAGGAGAATGAGGTAGAGCAGGGTGGGGTTGGCGGTTTCGTGGAGGATGTCGCGGTATTTTTGCGCGACGGGATCGGCGCCGGAGAAAACGAGGTCGAGTTCTTTGATGGCGTTGAGGGTGTGGATGTCCGCGGTGTAGCGGTGATAGAACTCGTGCTGCACCAGGCAGGTCAGGCCTTGGAATTCGGGTATGAAGCGCGCCAGCACGCCGAGTTCGTGCATGAGGGCCAGGATGGGATGGACGGCGCCGGCCTCGTCGAGGATGGCCTTGAAGCTGACGTTGGCGTCGCGGTCCTCGGTCACGCGTCGGGTGATGAGCGGGAGCGATTCGCGGATCAGCGTCTGGAGGGTGAAGTCGGGCTGGGCGCCCAGCGACTGGCAGTGGCGAAAAACGCGCACGAGGCGCACGGGATCCTCGCGAAAGATGCGCGGGTGCTCGGCCATCAGCTCGGTGCCGCGAAGGATGAAGCCGTCGATGCGCTTGGAACGGACGTGGCGGTGGGCGCGGACGGCCTCGCGGAAGGAGATTTTTTTATCCGCGGTGGCGTCGAGGGTGAGGGCGAGGCGATTCTCGACCAGCTTGGACGTGCGGAAGACGGTCTGCGCGGCCCGGTAGTAGTCGTGCATGAACTGCTCCACCCGATCGAGCGTGTCGTGGTTGGTGTAGCCGATGCCGAGGGCGATGCGCGGCTGCGCCTCGAGGTCGAGCAGGTCGGTGGGACGCTTGCTCTGGAAATGGAGTTCGTTGCGGACGCGCAGGAGAAACTCGTAGGCGCGCTTGAAGTCGCGCAGTTCGTTGCGCTTCAGGTAGCCCTGCTCGACGAGCTCGTCCATGGCGCCGATGCCGAGCTTTACGCGGGCCATCCAGAGGGTGTTCTGGTAATCGCGCAGGCCGCCGACGCCGCTCTTGATGTCCGGCTCTTGAAGAAAAACGGAGTCGCCGAACTTGGCGCGGCGGGTGGCCTGGTCCTCGAGGCGGGCCTTGATGTAGCCCTTGGCGTCCTCCTGGGTGTAATAGTTGCGATAGGCGGCGGCGAAGCCCTCGAAAAGCAGCTGGGCGCCGGCCACGAGCCGGGCCTCAAGAAGGGCGGTCTTGGTCTGGATGTCTTTCTTCGCCTCGACGAAGACATCGTCGATGGTGCGCGTGGAGTGGCCGACTTTCAGGCCGCAGTCCCAAAGCACGTAGAGCACCTCGTCGATCAGGTGTTGTTGCAGCGGCTGGATGGCCGCCGTCTTCACCTTCGAGGGGAAGAGAAACATGATGTCGATGTCGCTCAGCGGGCTGAGTTCGCCGCGGCCGTAGCCTCCGAGCGCCAGCAGGGCGCAGGCGGCGGGCAGCTGGCCGTGCGCGCGTTCGAAGCCGGTGACGGTGTTGTCGAAAAGATGCGAGAGCATC
>JAIXVY010000075.1 GCA_027482505.1 Opitutaceae bacterium
GCTGGGAGCCATGACCGTCTTTGCCGGTCTGTTGGCTGTGGCCCAGATCAGCGTCATCATCCGCCCCGAAACCGAGGCGCCCCGGTTGATGATTGCGGCGGTTTTTGCCGGTCTGGCCTTCGCGGGGGCGACAGCTTTCCTCCGGGCACGCGGCGATCTTCTGGCGACCGATCGCCGTCCCGCCCCAACGCCAGCAGGATCAGGCAGCGACGATCCCGTGATCGCTGGACTGAAGCTGCAGATGGAGAATCAGGAGGTCTGGCGCCGCGAGGGTCTCACAATCGCGGACCTGGCCCGCGCCGTAGGCGTGGCCGAGCATAGACTGCGGCAGGTTATCAACCACCGTCTCGGCTATCGGAACTTCAATCGCTACATCAACGACCATAGGATCGCAGCGGCTCAGACGATCCTTGAAGACGCCGCAATGGTAGAGCGAACGATCGCGTCCATCGCCTTTGATCTGGGATACGGATCGCTCGGCCCCTTCAATAGAGCCTTTCGGGAGGCGACCGGGGCGTCGCCCACGGAATGGCGACGAGAGCGGTTGAAGTCCCCGCTCGCCGATTCCTCGAATCCTCTCTGATTCCCGAAGCGATAGACCTGTCACGGGGATCGGCGAGATCGCCCGGATCCCATGAGCCAAGACAGCGCGAGGGCCACGCCACATCGGCGGGCCGTGCTCTTGGGAGACCACAGTATGCTCGCATCCCTTATCGCCGCCGCGGCTGCGGCCATGATCCAGTCCCAGACCCCCAGCCCCCTGATCGGCGTCTGGGCCGAACAGGGCGGGACCACCCGCGCGCGGATAGCACCGTGCACCGGTGGTGCAGTCGGACTTTGTGCCACAGTCGTCGGGTCCGGCGAGACCGTGCTGACCGCCATCGTCCCGAACGGGACCGGCCGCTGGCGCGGGCGCTATGTCGCCGACGGCATGAACCTGGGTGCCACGGTGCGTCTGACCAGCCCCGACGTCGCCGCCATGACCGCCTGCCAACTGGTGCTCTGCCAGACTGTCACCTATCGGCGGACGCGATGAGCGCCCACCCGCCGTTGAACGGGCGGTTCACACGCCCGCTGATCGCGATCGGTGCCGTGCTGCTGATCTGCGTCAGTGCGATGGCGATGGCCATTGCCGCCCTGCAGTATCGACCGCCACAGGATGGGCTGCGCTTTGTCGAGGGGCCGGTTCTTCCTGTCGCCGATAACCTGGCCTGGACCACGGTGGGCGGCGACGCGGGGCATCTTCGCCACGCCGCGATCCGTCAACTGACGCCCAACACAGTCGGCCACCTGGAACAGGCGTGGGTCTATCGGACCGGAGAGGCGCGCCGACAGGGCGACCGGCTGACCGACTCCAAGTTCCAGGCAACGCCAATCCTGGCCGCCGGGCGGCTGGTCCTGTGCACGCCGTTCAACCGCGTCATCGCCCTGGATCCCGCCACGGGACAGGAGATTTGGGCACACGACCCGGAGATCGACACCTCCGTCCGTTATGCCAACAGCTTTAATTGCCGTGGCGTTGCCGCCTGGCGGGCGGCAACGGAAGAGGCCCGCGCGCAACCCTGCGGGGAGCGGATCCTAAGCGCCACCAACGACCGACGGCTGATCGCGCTGGACGCCCGGACGGGGCGACGGTGCGAGGGCTTCGGCGAAGGCGGCGAAGTCGTCGTCATCCCTCCGTCTGAGACCAACTCGCCCGGTGAGGTCCAAATCGTGGCCGCTCCGGCCGTGGTGGGTGACGTCGTGGTGGTGGGTTCCAGCGTCGCTGACAATCGCCATGCTGCAGCGGCCAGCGGCGCAGTCCGGGCCTTTGATGTCCGGACCGGCCGACCCGTTTGGCGGTTCGACCCGGCGATGTCACCCGACGGCCGCACTGGAGGCGGTAACGTCTGGAGCTCGATCAGCTCCGATCCCGAGCGTGATCTTGTCTTCCTGCCAACCAGCAGCCCTTCGCCGGACTTCTTTGGCGGCAGCCGCTCGGCAGACAGCCCGCTGACAAACGCGGTCGTTGCTCTGCGCGCCTCGACGGGCGAGCGCGTGTGGTCGTTCCAGACAGTGCGGCACGACCTGTGGGACTATGACGTTCCGGCGGCCCCGACTTTGTTCGAGCTGACACGCGGACAACGGCGCATTCCTGCGCTCGCCTTTGCCACAAAGGCCGGTTTCGTCTTCGCGCTCGACCGTGAAACCGGACAGCCCCTGTTCGATGTCGAAGACCGGCCGGTTCCGGCCTCGGATGTGCCGGGCGAACGGGCCGCGAGCACGCAGCCCTTCTCGACTCTTCCGACCATCGCGCCGCAAAGTGTGACGGAGAACGACGCCTTCGGCGTGCTGGGCTTCGACCAGGCCTGGTGTGCACGTCAGATCGCGGCGCACCGAAACGAAGGGCTGTTCACCCCACCATCGACGCGTGGCACGGTCTATGCGCCAACAACGGGTGGCGGGGCCAACTGGGGCGGCGTCACAATTGATCCGTCGACCGGCCGCCTGTTCGTCAACACCAGCCGCGCGACCGAGATCATCACGCTGTACCCCCAGGACCGTGAAAACGTCCCGGCAAACGCGGCGCGGGTGGAGGGTTCACCTTGGGCCGTAACTCGCAAGGCACTACTCTCGCCCCTCGGCTTGCCTTGCAACCGCCCTCCGTGGGGGGCGCTGACCGCCATCGACCTGACGTCCGGTCGAAAGGCCTGGGAGGTGCCGCTGGGCACCACCTCGACACTCGCCCCATTGGGACTGGCGTTCAACTGGGGCACACCAAGCCTGGGCGGAGCCATCACAACGGCCGGGGGTCTTTTGTTCGTCGGAGGTGCCATGGACAACCGGATCAGAGCCTTTCACAGCCAGACCGGACAGGTCCTTTGGTCAGCTGAACTGCCCGCCGGGGGGCAGGCTACACCCATGACCTATGCCGTAGGCGGACGTCAGTACGTTGTGATCGCAGCAGGCGGGCACAGCGTGCTGGACACGACCCGGGGAGACTATGTGGTCGCCTACGCCCTGCCCGACTCTCGGGTGCGAGGGTAACTTGCGCCCGATGCAC
This sequence comes from Opitutaceae bacterium, assembly GCA_027482505.1. GTDB lineage: Bacteria > Verrucomicrobiota > Verrucomicrobiia > Opitutales > Opitutaceae > IMCC26134_A. The sequence continues at coordinate 3,044 of JAIXVY010000075.1, forward strand.
GCGCAGGTGCCAAATGCAAAAGGCTCTGTCAGATCAAATGGACCGCTGCGTAAGGCGTAGCGTTTAGGCGGTCCCCAGGGCCCGTCCGAGAAAGACACACGATCCGTTCCGCTGGTTCGACTCGTCACCCGAGGTGATCCGGACGATGGTCATGATGTACCTGCGGCTTCCCGCTGTCGCTCCGGAATGTGGAGGATTTGCTGGCGGAGCGTGGCATCGACATCTGCCACGAGACCGTGCGGCTCTGGTGGAACCGGTTCGACCCGATGTTCGCCGGCGCGATCCGCGGGAAGTGGGTCCAGAGGATGCGATCCTTCACCCACTGGAGGTGGCGCCTCGACGAGGTCTAGGTGAAGATCAACGGCGAGATGCACGACCTCTGGCGGGCAGTCGACCACGAGGGCGAGGTGCTGGAATCCTTTGCCAGCAAAACTGGGGACAAGGTGCCCGCCCTTACCCTCATGAAGAAGCTCATGAAGCGCAATGGCCACGCCAAGGCGATCACCACCGACGGTCTGCGCTCCTACAAGGCCGCCATAAAAGACCTCGGCAACACCGCCAAACAAGAGGTCGACCGCCGGCCAACAAAAAGGTTGGGAACTTCCACCTACCCTTCCAACGAAGAGAGCCGGCCATGCAGCGTTTTCGCCAGATGAAGACCCTGCTGAAGCTCAGCTCCGTGCACGCCGCCTTCCACAACCCCTTCAAAC
>JAIXVY010000375.1 GCA_027482505.1 Opitutaceae bacterium
GGGCCTGAGCAGATCGCGGCGCGCGTGGCCCAAGTGAAGGCGACGGGCTACAACGCCTTTCGCGACGCGCATCAGCCGCACAACCTTCGATACCAGGACTATTGGGATCGCGACGGCATTCTCTGGTGGCCGCAGTTCGTGGCGCAGATCTGGTTCGATACGCCGGAATTCCGAGCGAATTTCAAAACCCTGCTGCGCGAGTGGGTTCTGGAGCGGCGCAACAACCCCTCGAACGTGCTCTGGGGCCTGGCCAACGAGAGCAAATTGCCCGAGGATTTCGCCCGCGAGTGCGTGGAGTTGATCCGAGAGCTCGACCCGACCGCATCGACGCAGCGCTTGGTGACGACTTGCAACAGCGGCAAGGGGTCCGACTGGAACGTGCCGCAAAACTGGACCGGAACCTACGGAGGCGACCCCGCGACCTACGCGGAGGATTTGAAACGCCAGCAGTTGATCGGTGAATACGGCGCCTGGCGCAGCCTGGGGCTGCACAGCGAGGATGGCTACATCGCCGACGGCGTGCGCAGCGAGAGCCGGGCCGATGCGATCTACGCCACGAAGATCCGGCTCGCGGAGTCGATTCGCGATCAGGTGCCTGGACATTTCCACTGGCTTCTCGCCACGCACGAGAATCCCGGCCGCACGATCGGCGCCAAGGGGCAGCAAGGCACCGACGGCTGGGCGGAGCTCGATCGCATCGGGCCGGCTAACAACAAAGGGCTGCTTACGCTTTGGGGCGAGCCGACCGACGCCTTCTATCTCTTCCGCGCCAGCTACGCGCCGGCCGCGAAAGACCCGATGGTCTACATCGTCTCGCACACCTGGCCGGAGCGTTGGCGCGAGCCGGGCAAGAAGGACGGCATCCTCGTCTACTCGAATTGCGACGAGGTGGAGTTGTTCAATGACGCCGGCGCACGCGAGTCGCTCGGAGTGCGTCGCCAAGGTGGCCCGGGCGTGCCCTTCCGTTGGGATCGCGCGGATATCCGCTACAACGTGCTCTACGCCGAAGGCCGCGTCGGCGGGAAGACCGTGGCGCGCGATTCGATCGTTCTGAAGCATTTGCCGGAGGCGCCGCACGCGGCGGAGCTGCGCGGCGAGGTGAAGAAGCTCACCGCCGCCGCGCCGGGTTGGAATTACCTCTATCGTGTGAACTGCGGTGGCGCGGATTACACCGATGCCAACGGCGCGCGCTGGACGGCGGATCGTGATTTCGCGCCGGGGATGAATCACGGTTCGCTCAGCTGGGCCGCGGAGTATCCGGGGCTGCCGCCGCGTTTTGGCAGCCAACGGGAGAGCTTTGAGGTGATCCGCGGCACCGACGATCAGGAGCTGTTTCAGAGCTACCGCTACGGGCGCCACAAGCTGCGCTACCGCTTCGCCGTGCCGGACGGGGACTATCGCGTGGAGCTCTATTTCACCGAGCCTTGGTATGGCGCGGGCGGCGGCGATTGCGCGGGCTGGCGACTCTTCGACGTCGCGCTTAACGGCGAGACCGTGCTGCGCGACGTGGATTTGTGGCTCGAGGGCGGTTTCGCCGGAGCGTTGAAGAAGGTGGTGGACGCGCGCGTGAGCGGAGGCTGGCTCGAGGTATCCTTCCCGCGCGTGGCGTCCTATCAGGCGGTGATCTCGGCGATCGCGGTCGCGACGCGGGACGCCAAGGCGCAGGCCCCTGCGGAGACGGCGACGGTCGCCGACGCGGTGGCCGCGGCGGGCGCCAGCAAGGGCGCCGAAGCGGCGTTTTCCTTGGGTGAGAAAACTTATCCCGTCACGGCCGCGCGCCGCGAAGGGTTGAAACTCACCTGGCCGGTGCAACTCGGCCTAGGCGGCGGACACGATTTCTCGATACGCTATTCCAACCCGGGCCCCGAGCCGCTGGCGGCGCAGCTGAGCGTGTTCGCGGCCGACGGCACGCCGATGGGTTCCGGCAAGCTGGAGCTGGCGCTGACCCCGGGCGCGATTGCGACCGTGGCCGACCTCGGGATGAACGCTGGCGACTACGTCGTTGTCGTCGAATTGCCCGGCAAGGGCGCCGCGGAAGTTCAGGCCCTCATCGTCAAATGAAGCTCCCCGCCCTGATCTCTCTAACGCTCGGCCTTGTCGTCGCCGCCTCGGCGGCCGAGGCGCCCCGCTACCGCGTGGCGGTCTGCGACTGGATGATCCTCAAGCGCCAGAAGCTGGGCGCCTTCCAGCTCGCGAAGGACATCGGCGCGGACGGACTCGCGGTCGACATGGGGGGCTTGGGCAACCGGCCGACCTTCGACAGCAAACTGGGTGATCCAGTCGTGCGGGAACAGTTTCTGGCCAAGGCGCGGGAACTGGGGCTCGAGATCAGCTCGATCGCGATGTCGGGCTTTTATGCGCAGTCCTTCGCCGAGCGCGAAGGCGTGGAGCGCATGGTGCAGGACACGATCGACACCGCGAAGGCGATGGGCGTGAAGGTGCTTTATCTGCCGCTCGGCGTGCAGGGCGATCTCGTGAAGCGCCCCGAGCTGCGTCCCGCGGTGGTGGAGCGGCTGCGCGCCGCAGGCAAACAGGCGGAGGCGGCCGGCGTGGTGATCGGCGTCGAGACCGCTTTGGATGCGGCGGGGGAGGCAGCCTTGCTCGACGAGGTCGGCTCGCCCGCGGTGAAGAGCTATTTCAACCTGGCCAACGCGTATCAGAACGGTCGCGACGTAGTCGCTGAGCTGAGGGCGCTGGGCAAGGATCGCATCGTGCAGATCCATGCGTCGAATCACGACGGTGCCTGGTTGGAGAAGGACCCGCAGGTCGACCTGCCGAAGCTCAAGGCGGCGCTCGATGAGCTCGGCTGGAGCGGCTGGCTGGTGATCGAGCGCTCGCGCGACGCCTCGCGGCCGACCGACGTGCGCTATAATTTTACCGCGAATGCGGCGTATCTGAAGCGGGTGTTTCAGGCGCCCTAGGCGCGTCGCATCGATTATTGGGAGACCGCGCGCACCACGCCTAGGATCAGGTAGGCGCCGGTGTCGCGGACTTCGAGCGTGTGGCGGCCGGCGGGGTAGTCGAAGGCGTGCACCGTGACCGGGGGCAGTCCTTCGATTTTGGCGGCATCAACGATGAAGGGCTCGGCGCCGCCGCGTTCGGCGGCGGTCGCGTCGGTCTCGAGGGTGGGCGGCTTTCGCCACTCGGGGCCGGTGGCGTTGAAGTAACCGATCAGGACGCGCACGGGCTCCTCGCATTCGATGCTGACGGGGCGGGTGTTGATCCGCGGGATGCCGATGCCTTGCAGGCCTTCGAGCTCGGGCGCGACGGCGGTGAAGGTGGCGTCCGATTCGGGGAAAACCGTGTTGCCGACTTGCACGGTATAGGTGCTCAGACCCGGGGTGAGCAGCTTCCACTTCGCGGGCGTGAGCGGGGCGTGGCTGCGGCCCGCGGTGGCGGACGGATTTTTGAGCGCGGCGACCTGGGCGCGGAAGGCGGCGAGCTCCTGCTCGTAGATCGGTAGCAGCTGGGTCCAGTGGTAATTCGCGGCCTGGCCGCCCTTGCCGCCTGGGACGGGCACGCGGCGCTGGGCGGTCTGCATCGAGTTGGCGGCCTTGTAGGTGTCCTTGGTCAGCTCGGTGAGCTTGCGGAAATGCTCCAGGCTTTCGGCGAGGGCCTGCTCGGCGCGCTCCATGTCGGCGATGTCCTTGCTGTAGCCGTAGCGCAGCACGGCCATCGCGGCCTCGGTCTTGGCGACGTAGCTCTGCGACATGGCGCGGATGGCGTGGACGTCGTTGCGCAGGCGGGCGAATTCCTCGCGGTTGCCGGTCACGAGCGGCGCGGCGGCGTCGATCGCCGCGACGGCGCGGGCGGAGTAGTCGAGCACCTCGGCGTTGATGGAGACGGGCGTCTCGCCCTCGTGGGGCTGTTTTTTCCTGGCGCGTTCGGCGAACTCCTTCAGGCGCTCGCCCGGGGGCGACTGGGATTCCCAGAGTTCGGGGAACTCGCGGTATTTCTCGGGTCGCACGAGCTGGTCTAGCGTCATGCCGAGCGCCATGGTCTGGCGGTTGCCCTCGGTGATGCCGTAGCGGCGGAGGATGCGCGGAGCGGGTTCTCCGGAGGCGTTGTAGGCTTCAAGTATCTTGGAGGCCGCGGCCGGGCCGTAGTGCTCGGCGAGGCGCGCGGTCCAGTAGGCCCGTTCGCCGTCGGCATCGCGGTCGGGGTTCCAGGCGTAGCGCGCCCAGGCCTCGAACCAGATCCAGTCGCGCTCCCATTGCCTTAGCGGCACGGGCGTGATGTCGGGGGAGACGGGCCAGTCCCAATAGAAGAGCGGGTAGAGGTGAAGGCCGCGGGCGCCCAGCCGGTCGCGCATCGCGATAACGGATTTTTGGATGAACTCGGTCGCGCCGTAACGGAAGGGTTCCAGGTTCGCGAGGATGTGGACGTTGGCGATGTGCTTCGAGCCCACCCTGCTCATCGTGAGATGGAGCTGCTGGCGGACGCCGCGGGGCTCCCAGGTGGTGAGCGACTCGCCGTTGAATTTCGCCTCGGTGTAGAGGTTGCGGTAAACCTTGAGCGCCTCGGGCATGACGACGGTGGCGTCGGTGGCATGGGTGCGCAGCACGACGGGCGGCTCCTCGGTCAGGCCGGCGGCGGCCATGCCGTCTTTCACGCCGGGGAGGATGACCTCGGTCATCCATCGGGTCTGGGCTTTTTGCTCCTGCAGCGCCTCTCCGAGGCAGGGCATGAGGCCCACGTGGGGAAACTCTCTCACGAAGGCGGCGATGGATTTGCGCGTGTAGTCGGCGGCGAGGTCGTTCCAGGCGTGGAGTTGCGAGTCGAGGCCGTGTTTCTCCGCCAGCGGCTTGGAAATGAGGATGCTGTAGAATTGCTGGACCAGCCAGATGCCGCGGCGATCGCACTCGGTGGCGAGCCAGCGAAACATGTCGACGTTCCTGGCGAAGACTTCGTCGCTCACCTCGACGGCCTCGGGATACTCGGGCAGGCGCACGAGCGAGGCGAAGGGGTGGCCGTTCCAGAGATAGAGGGTGTTCATCCTCAGGTCGGCGAGGTAATCGAGATACTCGGTCCAGTAGGCCTTGTCGTAGAAAAAGGGGAACTCGTCCGGCGTGTAGGGATACTCGTAGACCTTTCGACCGGGCAGATAATAGGTCTTCTGCATGCCGATGCAGGGTCCGCGCAGGACCATGGTCGGAGAGTCGGTCACGCTGAGCGTCGAGGGAAGGCCGCCGGGCCGGCCGGCGAGGCGCGCGAGTTCCAGGCAGCCGTAGAGCAGGCCGGATTCGTCCGAGCCCGTGACCGAGATTTCGCCGCCGGAACTCCGTTTGATCGAAAAGCTCTCCGGCGTGGATTGTCCTCGAGCGACGCCGAGAAGCACCTTGGGACCGTCGGCGGGAAGGGCTTTTTCCAGGCGGCCCACCGCGTAGAGCACGCGAGGCGATGCCTCCGCGGGTGCTTCCACCTTGGCGCCCGCCGAGGATGCGGAACCGATAAGACCCGAAATGAGCAGGGCGAAAAGAAGTTGAAGGCGGTTCACGGGATGAGCGGGTCGAAGGGTTGGCGGCGCGTCAGGTCGAGCGACCGCGAAAGGTGAGGCGGTCTATATCGGCCGGCACGTGCCCTCCGAAGGCGAGGCTCCAGGCGTAGCCGACGCCAAAGACGATCAGGTGGCCGAGGATGCCGATGAAAATCGGGTTGAGCGGGAAGTTCAGGCCGAGATCGACCATGGGTTCCTTGCCCGAGGTCAATGTGCCCCAGGCGGTGAAGACGGCGCAGGCGGCGAGGCCGGCGTAGCAACCCTGGCGCGTGGCGCGCCGGGTGAAGAACCCGAGGAAGAAGAGCCCGAGCATGCCGCCGGAGAGAATGGCGGCGACGGTGACGGCCCGTTCCATGATGGTGGCGGCGCCGCCCTTTGGGGCCATTACAAGCGCCACCCCTATGGCGAGAAGGCCAAACAGGGCCACGCCGAGGCGGCCGGAGCGCAGGCGGGCGCGATCGGAAAGGCCGGGCCGGAAGTGGCCGACGATATCGGCGGTGAAGGCGGTGGAGATGCTGTTGAGGTCGGGACTGATCGAGGACATCGAGGCCGCAAGGATCGCGGCCAGCATCAGGCCGATGATGCCGGAGGGAAGATGGTGGAGGATGAAGTGGGGAACGACCTCGTCGCTCACGGCCGGGGGAGTGGCTCCGCTAAGGGTGTAGTAGCCGTAAAGGAGGGAGCCGATGACCATGAAGATCGCCCAGACCGGCACGCAGAGCAGTCCGTTCCATAAGGCGCCGCGACTGGCCTCGGCGTCGGACTTGGCGATCAGGTAGCGTTGCACCATGTGCTGGTCTGCGATGTAGCGGCGGGCCCAGTTGGCGGTGTAGGCGACGAGGAGCAGCCACTGGGTGGTGAGACTGGGGTCAAAGAACGAGGCCCA
>JAIXVY010000203.1 GCA_027482505.1 Opitutaceae bacterium
AAGCGCATGCTCGTCTCGGTCAAGGCCATCAAGGCCGGCCTCGTCGAGAAGGCTTGATTTTAGCCAACGCCGAAAAGCGTCTTTCCTTAACCCGCGGCCTCGAGGCCGCGGGTTTTTTTACGCCCCGGTTTGCGCCCGTCGCATCCCCGTCTTTGCTAAGAATCCGTCCCGCTTCGCCTTGGTAACCGCCGCGACCGCCACGCCCACGACCGCCATCCGCTTGGAGAACGTCTCCAAGAGTTTTTTCGCGTCCGCGACACCCATCCTGGCTCCGCTCAGCCTGAACGTCGAAGCGGGCGAATTCGTCGCGATATTGGGCCCCTCCGGCTGCGGAAAATCCACCCTGCTCCGCCTGCTCTCCGGCCTCGCCACCTCAAGCACGGGCGAGATCGCGGTGGACGGACACCCGCCCGGACAGGGAGACGATCTCGCCTATGTTTTCCAAGACGCCACGCTTCTGCCCTGGCTGAACGTCGCCGCCAACGTGGAGACGCTCCTGCGCCTGCGCCATGTGCCGGCGGACGAGCGCGCCCGGCGGCGCGACGCCGCCCTCGCGCTGGTGCGTCTTTCCGACCGGGCCGGGGCCTATCCGCGCCAGCTTTCCGGCGGCCAGAGGATGCGCGTCTCGCTCGCGCGCGCCCTCGCCACCGAACCCCGCGTGCTTCTGCTCGACGAGCCCTTCGGCGCGCTCGACGAAATGACCCGCGACCGGCTGGGCGAGGAACTTCTCGCCATCCGCGAGCGCCAGCGCTGGACCGCGCTTTTCGTCACCCACTCGGTCGCGGAGGCCGTCTTCCTCGCCTCGCGCGTCCTCGTTCTCGCCGCCCGTCCGGGTCGCGTCGCGCACGACTTGCGGATCGACCTGCCGTATCCACGAAACCACGACACCCGGCGCGACCCAGCCTACCTCCGGCTCGTCGCCGAGGTGTCGGCGCGGCTTCGCGCCGTCGATCCCGAGGCCGCCGCCGCATGAATTCCCGCGCCCTACGCTGGCTGCTGCCGCTCGTCCTCGCCGCCGTCTTGCTCGCCGGCTGGCAGGTCCTCCACCATTCGCTTCCGCCCACCCGCCGTTTTTTGCTGCCAAGCCTGCCCCAGCTGGCGGAGGCGTTCCGCGTCCACGGGGCGGCCTTGCTCGTGGCCGCCCGCTACACCGCGCTCGCGGCGCTCGGCGGCTTCGCCCTGGCCGCCGTGGTCGCCGCGTTTTTTTCCCTCCTGCTCGCGAGCTCGGGTTTGGTGCGCGCCACCCTCTATCCCTATCTGATGGGGCTGCAAATGGTGCCCGTGATCATCATCGCGCCCATTCTCATCCTCTGGGTCGGGCCGGGCGCGCCGAGCGTGATTCTCGTCACGTTTCTGATCACGTTCTTCCCCCTGGTGGTAAACACCACCCAGGGCCTGCTCTCGGTCGACAGAGCCCACGTCGACCTGTTTCGGATGGGTCGCGCGGCCCGCTGGCAGGAACTGTTGTTGCTTCGCGCGCCCGCCGCCCTGCCCTATTTTTTCACCGGACTGCGCATCGCGGCCATTCTCGCGCCGATCGGAGCGCTGACCGCCGACTACCTTGTGGGCAGCAGCAGCGGCGGACGCTCCGGCCTGGGCATCACCGCTCTTCTGTTCAGCGCCCGCAACGAGATCCCGGCCCTCTACGCTACCGCGCTCGTCGGCTGCCTGCTAGGCTTCGCGCTGGTCGCCGCCGTATCCGGCCTTTCCTGGCTGGTGCTCAACCGCTGGCACGACAGCTACTCCCCTTCCGACAAATGAAATCCACCGCGTTTTCCCGCCTGGCCCTTACCGCTACCGCCCTGCTGGGCCTCGCCGCTTGCGGCAAGAAATCCGCCGAATCCGCCGCCGGTTCCTCCAAGGCGTCCTCGACCAAAATCACCGTCCAGCTCGACTGGTTTCCCGAGCCCGAGCACGGCGGTCTTTTCCAGGCGCAGGCCAAAGGCTGGTTCCGCGAGGCCGGGCTGGAGGTCACGCTCGTTCCCGGCGGCCCGAACGCACTCGTCAACCAGCGCGTTGGCACCGGCCAGGCCCAGATCGGCCAAGGCGAAAGCGTCACCACGCTGCTCGATACGCACAAGGGCCTGCCGCTGCTTCAGGTCGCCGCCGTTTTTCAAAACGATCCGTCCGTATTTCTGCTTCACGCGGAGAACCCAGTCCGCGACTTCAAGGACTTGAACGGTCGTAAAATCATGGCCCGCCCGGGCTGGGTGTTTCTCGACTACCTGCGCCAGAAATACGCCATCGATTTCACCATCATCCCGTTCAACTTCTCGGTCTCCAATTTCATCGCGGACAAGGATTTCATCCAGCAGGGCTTCTACATCGCCGAGCCCTACTTCATCACCCAGGGCGGAGCGCCCGCGCCGCGTTATCTCTACGCCTGGGACGCCGGCTATGATTCCTACGGCGTGCTCATCGCCAACTCCGAGTGGGCGAAAAACAATCCCGCCGCGCTTCGCGCCTTCCTCGCCGCCTACGTGCGCGGCTGGGACGACTACCTGCATGGCGATCCGGCCCCCGCCCATGCCGCCATGAAAGCGGCCAACGACAAGAACACCGACGGCTTTCTCGAGTTTTCCCGCCGCATGATCATCGAAGAGAAACTGGTCGTCGGACGCGACGCCGCCGACTCCGCCCGCATCGGCCGCCTCGATCCCGCCCGCTACGCCCGCCAGATCCAGATCATCGAGGACCTCAAACTCGCGCCCGCCGGGGCACTCAAAGTCGAAGCCGTCATGAGCACCGACTACCTTCCCTCCGCAAAATAAAGTGTCCGACGCGTCCTTCAGTTTCGCGCCCCTTCCCTGTCGCGGCCTGACGCTGGATCTCTCGATCCCGCGCATAATGGGCATCGTCAACACCTCGCCCGATTCGTTTCACGCCGACAGTCGCCTTCCGGAACTTGACGCGGCCCTGAACCACGCGCGCAGACTCGTCGCCGAAGGCGCAGACCTGCTGGACATCGGCGGTCAGTCCACGCGTCCGGGCTACATCGAAATCACCGACGCGGAGGAAATCACCCGCACCGCGCCGCTTATCCGCGCCCTTGCCGCAGAGTTTCCGCGACTGCCGCTCTCTATCGACACCTACAAGCCCGCCGTCGCCGAGGCCGCGCTCGCCGCCGGCGCGCATATCCTCAACGACATCCATGGCCTGCAAGGGCCCGGCGGCCCGGCGCTCGCCCGCCTGGCGGCCAAGACCGGCGCGGCCCTCGTCGTCATGCACAACGACCCCGCCCTGCGCGAAGCGCCCCCCAATACCTCCCCCGTGCCCGCCGTGCTGGAATTTCTTCGGCGTTCCCTGTCCATCGCGGTCTCGGCCGGGGTGCGGGAGGATCGTCTCGCCATCGACCCGGGCATAGGCTTCGGCAAAACCCAGCCGCAAAACATCGCCTTGCTCCGCGATCTGGCTGCCCTGCGCGAGCTTGGCCGTCCGATCCTGCTTGGGGTGTCTCGCAAATCCGTCTTCGGCCACATCCTGCCCGAACTCGCCACCCCCGCGGACCGGCTGGAGGCCACTCTGGCGGCCACGGCGCTTGCCGCCGCGCAGGGCGTGCGACTGCACCGCGTGCACGACGTGGCGCCCGCGCGACGCGCCGCGTTGACCGCCGCCGCCCTCGCGCCCCGGACCTGAGGCCCGGCGGGAACGGTTTCGCTTTGCGCAACCGGCCGCTCTTTGCGCCTATCGGGGCATGCTCGCGACCATCCATCTCAAGAAACTCCGCTTCCACGGCCGGCACGGCGTGCTGCCGGAAGAGGCGGCGCTCGGACAACTCTGGATAATCGACCTCGACCTGGTGGTGGACATCGCGCAGGCAGCGGCGACCGACGACCTCGACCACGCGGTCAACTACGCCGACGTGTATTCACTTTGCCAGGACATCGTCGTCAACGAACGCTTCGCCCTGGTGGAAACGCTGGCCAACCGCATCCTTTCCTCCGTGCTCTCCGCCCACCCCAAGGTGAAGTCGGCGACCGTCACCGTGCACAAGCCCCAGGCCCCCATCCCCGGCATCCACGACGGAATCGCGATCACCGCCTCACTGGCCCGCGCCTGAGCGGCGCCTTTCCGAAACCCTCGTGGCCACTCCCCCTCCAGTCGTCGCTTACGTCGCCCTCGGTTCGAATCTGGGCGATCGGCACGGCCACCTGGCGGCCGCCTTCGCCGCCTTGGAAAAGCTGCCCGGCACCCGGCTCCTCGCACGCTCCGGCCTTTACGAGACCGCGCCCGTCGGGCCACCGGGCCAGCAGGACTATCTCAACGCCGCGGCGGAACTTTCCACCACGCTGGAGCCGCTCGAGTTGCTGGACCACCTTTTGTCGATCGAGCAGACGCGCGGGCGGATTCGTCGCGAACGATGGGGTCCGCGCACCCTGGATCTCGATCTTCTCCTTCACGGAGACAGACGTGTCTCCGATCCCCGGCTCACCCTTCCGCACCCGGCCATGCTCACAAGGGCTTTCGTGCTCGCTCCCCTTTGCGAGCTTTCACCCGCCCTGCTGCTCGATGGCGCGACTCTCGCCGCGCGCTTGGAATCGCTTGATCGATCGGGTGTTCGCCGAATCGCATCCTGACAGGAATCGCCGCCCAAACCCGCGCATGGATCCTCTCGCCGTTCTCCAAAGCCGCCTCGGCCACGCCTTCCGCCAGTCATCCCTGCTGACGGAGGCGATCACCCACCCTTCCTTCACCAACGAGCATCCGGAGGCGGGCCCGCACAACCAGCGACTGGAATTCCTAGGCGACGCGGTCCTTCAACTGATCGTCACCGACGCGCTTTATTCCGCGCACCCCGAAGCCGCGGAAGGCTCGCTCAGCCGCTTCCGCTCCATTCTTACCAAGGGGCGCTGCCTTACCCAGCTTGCCCTTGAACTGGGACTCGATGCTTCACTGAGACTGGGCGGCTCGGAAAACACGTCGGAAGGCCGGTCCAGGGCCTCGAATCTAGAGGATGCATTCGAGGCGGTGGTGGGGGCGCTTTATCTGGACGCCGGCCTTGAAAGCACGCGCGAGCGGATTCTCGCCGTTTACGGACCGCTCGATTCAAGACTCGTCGCCGGCGTCGAGACGGACAACCCCAAGGGACGCCTTCAAGAATTGGTGCAACCTTCACACGGATCAGGCGCGTTGCGCTATGAAACACGGCAGGCGGGCGGACCCGACCACGGGCGCGAATATCAATCTCAAGTTTATCTTGGTGATCGGCTCTTGGGCGAAGGCAAAGGAAGCGCCAAAAAAGCCGCGGAAGAAGCCGCGGCGCGCCAGGCCCTGGCGACCTTGGCGAGTGACGCAGGCTAGGCCTTTCCCCCTCTTACCGGCAGCCGGCTCCTTTTTTGCCGAGCAGATCATGCTCGCGTCCATCGCCAACCGACGAGTGGGCGCCCAGACAAAACAAAACCCCCGTCGGCCTGGGGCCAACGGGGGCATTTGAAAAATCCTCGCGGAATTTAAATCAATCAGTTCGGGCTGACGCCGACCTGGGTGGTGTCGACAGGAACAGCGATAACGGCGGGGGCGTTGCCCCGGGGAGTGGAATTGCTGATGGTGCCGACGGCGGTTTCGATCTGCTGCATGACTTCCTGGGGAATCTCACGAACGGTCTCGCCGCGGAGAATAGCAGGAGCGTTGCTGTTGGGATTGTCGTTGATCTCGATGGTGGCGACGAACTGCTGGCCGCTGGCCACGGGGGTGGCGCTGCTGGTGGTGGCGTTGGTGAAGACGACCAAACCCTGGGCGGTCGCGATGCTGAACTGACCGGTGGAACGGTTGAAGAACACGTTGAACACGGTGCCGCGCACGCCTGCCGCGCCGACCGGGGTGTTAACGGTGTAGCTGGAACCCTTCTTCAGCTTGGCGACCTTGGAGGTAACGCCGCCGTCGACAACGCGAAGGACGGTTTCGGAAACAGCGGGCTCGGAATCAACCGGCACGGGGCCGGAGAAGACCTCCTGCTCAAACTTGGTGACCTCGACCTCGGAGTTTTCCTGAACGGTGGCGGTGGAGCCGCTGCCGAACACGATCACGACGGTGGATTTGGCGCCGGTCTTGATCACCGCGCCTTGGGGCAAAGCAACGCCGGCGGCGAGCTTCTGATATTCGGCGGCACCGGCGGCCTTGAAACTCACGTCACCCTTGACGGTGCCGGCAGAGTAGGCGCCAGGAGCGAAGTTGGCCGCATGGGCGGCATGAACGAAGAAGGCGGCGACGAAGCCACTGGCGAGCAGGCGAAGGATATTTTTCATATACGACGTAAGAAGCAAAGGGTTGGCGAAAGAATGGTCAACGTCATTTACTTTGGCCGAGCGCAGCAGGCATGCAAGCGCTCATCCGCGAGGAATTGTATTTGTTGCCTGAAACCAGACAGTCGAATCCGCAAAAACAGCCTTTCGCCGCGCGCGAGTCCGGTCAAGCTGGCCGGTTCGCATGTTGCGCCTCCTGCTCCCTCCCAATCTGCCCGCCGCCGCCGCCCGTGACGCTATTGCCCTGCGAATCGTGCTGGATTCAAGCCGGCCGCCGGCCGCGGCGCAAATGCCCGCGCTCGCGATTCTCTCCCGGCTCTGCAACGGGGCGCCGACTCCGCCCCCATTCATCCAAGTAACTCGCGAGCAACTGCGGGAATTGGTGGCATCGCTCGTCGGCCAGCCCGTTTTCGCGGCGGCCTCGGAACCGGAGAAAAACCTGCTTTGGCTCGGGCCGAGACTGCGTGGCGTCAGCGAGCATCTTTCCGTCGCGGCCCCGGCCGCGCCCGTCGTTCCGCCACCCCGCCCCGGGCCGCGCTCGCTCTCGGTGCGAACCCCGCGCCTCACGCCGGGCGACGAGCCGCTCACGCCGCTCACCGTGGACGGCAGCGAGCACTACCTCGCGATCGCCCTGCCCTCTCGCGAACATCCCGCCTACGCCGCCGCCCGTGAGCTCCTTTCGGCGAACGGCTTCGTCCTCGATCCATCGACCAAAAAGTGGTGGCTGAGGGACCGGCACAAGGTTCTCAACTTTCTCGCCGTCCACGGCGACGCGCTTCGCACCCGCTTCCACGCGGACTTCACGCCCAATTTTGAAAAACACTCCGCCGTCTTCGCCACCGCGGAGGTGGAGGCCAAGGTCGAGGAGGCGGGCACGGGGGAATTCACCGTTTCGGTCGGCCTCTCCGCCGGCAAAGTCGCCGACGATGAACTGCGCGCCGCGCTCGCCGCCGGCCGTCGTTTTGTGGAGGACGGAAAAAAAATATACCTGCTGCCCCCCGATCAGCTTGATCGCCTGGCCAAGGCCCAGGCGGCGCTCGCCGGAGGCACCGCGGCGCCCGTCGTCGCGCGCCGCACCCAACGCGTGTCCTCCGCTCGCGTGCCGGAATTGCAGGAGATGCTAGACACCTTGTCGCCCGACTACCAGCCGCCCACGGCCTGGAAACGTCGCGCGGAGGCCTTGAAGAATCTCGATAGGCTCGAGCCCGCCCCGATACCCGCCACGTTCGCCGCCACGCTGCGTCCCTATCAGCAGATCGGCGCCGCCTGGCTGTGGCATTTGCATCGCCACGAGCTGGGAGGAATCCTCGCCGACGAGATGGGTCTGGGAAAAACCGCCCAGGCGCTGGCCCTGCTCTCCGCCATCGCGTCCGCCACTCCGGAAAAGAGACGCCGCCCCAGCCTGGTCGTCTGCCCGGCTTCGCTGGTGGAAAATTGGCGGCGGGAGGCCGCGCGTTTCGCGCCGGCGCTGCGCGTCTTCGTGCATCATGGCGCGCAGCGCGTGCCGTCCGCCGAGGCCGCCGGCGCGCACGATCTCCTGATCACTTCCTACGGCACCCTGACGCGCGATTCCGAACTTCTGGCGGAGATCGATCTGGCCACGCTGATAGCCGACGAGGCCCAGCACGCCAAAAACCGCCGCTCCTTGAACGCCCGCAGCCTTCGCGCCATGCACGCCCAGAGCCGGCTTTTTCTCACCGGCACTCCGGTGGAAAACTCGCTAGAGGAGCTGCGCACGCTTATCGAAATTATCCTGACCGGCTATGTGGACGCCAAGCTGCCCGCCGCCGCCGGCTCGGGCGTGAAGACCGCCGACCGCGACTGGCAGGACGAGCGTCTGCAAAAGCAGACCGCCCCCTACATCCTGCGCCGCACCAAGGCCGCGGTCGCCACCGAACTCCCGCCCAAGATCGAGCAGATAGTCTGGTGCCAGCCCACCTCCGAACAGCAGGCGCTCTACGCCGAGTATCAGCGCAAATCCGAGCAGGAACTCGACGCGCTCGCCGGAGCGGGGGCCTCGGAAGGCGCGCTGCGCATCGCCACCCTCACGCAGTTGCTTCGCCTGCGCCAGATCTGCTGCGACCCGCGCCTGGTCGAGCAAATGGCCGAGGCTTCGGCGTCGGCCAAGCTCGACGCTTTTCGCGAACTCCTCGCCGAGGCGATCGACGACGGGCATCGCCTGCTCGTGTTTTCCCAGTTCACCAGCCTGCTCTCCCTGCTGCGCGACGAACTGGATCGCCAGGAGATCGCCTACTGCTACCTGGATGGCTCCACGCCGACCAAACAACGTCAGGCCGAGGTCGACCGTTATCAGCAAAACGCCGATATCCCCGTCTTTCTTATTTCGCTCAAGGCGGGCGGCACCGGCCTCAATCTCACCGGCGCAGACACCGTGGTCCATTTCGACCCGTGGTGGAACCCCGCCGCCGAGGCGCAGGCCACCGACCGCGCCCACCGTATCGGCCAGACCAAGGTCGTCACCACCTACAAGCTCATCTGCTCGGGCACGGTGGAGGAAAAGGTCATGGTTCTGCAGGATGAGAAACGCCGCCTGCTCGCGGACGTGTTCGAGGCGAGCGACGCGGTGAACGCCAAGCTCAGCCTTACCGACCTGCGCGGCCTGCTCGCCGGTTGAGCGACCACCGCCGCGGGCACGCCCGCCGGCGGTCGCCGGACACAAAAAACCCGCAAAACCTCTTGCAAGGTGTTGCGGGTAAAGTGGTGGCAAGACCCGGAATCGAACCGGGGACACGTTGATTTTCAGTCAACTGCTCTACCAACTGAGCTATCTTGCCGTTCCGCGAGTGACGCGGGAGTGGGGAGCAAAGGGCGCGCGAAAGGTGCGTCAACGGGATTTTTGCGTCGAACTGCGGAATGATTGTCCGCGCAGGTAGGCCGAGCGCCGTTGTTCGAGCTCCTTCACCGTGGAGTCCGCGCCTTCCGAGCGGGCCGCCGCGATGGCTTTGTCGATGATATCGAGCGCATCCGTGTGCCGTCCGGCCTCGGCATGCGCCGCGGCGAGCGCGTCCGCCTCCCGATAGCTCAGCGGCACGCGCATCGCGACCAGGCGCTCCATCAAACGGAGCGACTCCGCGCCGTCTCGCGCCTGGGCCTCGGTAGACGTGGCCAGCAACCAGGCCAGGTCGGTGATAACCTCGCGGTCGTTGGGCGACAGCTCCAAGGCGCGCCTCAACGCCGACACGGCGTCAACCGCCCGTCCCTCCGCGGAGAGCCGGCGGCCGAGATTGCGTTCCACCTCGAAACGCTGCGGGGCGGGCAGGCGCGCCGCCACTTCACGCGCATCGTCGAGCCGGCCGGCGTCAACCAGCGACAATCCCAGCCGGTAGCCCGTGTCCACCTTGGTAGAATCGAGATTCCAAGACTGGATAAACGCCTGCAACGCGGCCTGGGCCTGCCCGACGCCCGCCAGATAAACGCCTAGATGATAGAAAGCCTCCGACTGCGCCTGATCGGGCCGCACCTCGAAGATTTGCACCCAGTGGCCGGCCTTGGCCAGGTCTTCGAGCATGTTGTAGGGCAGCGGACGCAGCCACGCGGGAATGCTGCGGGTCGAGAGCAGCGAACTCACAAAACAATCCTCGGTGCTCGCGTCCTTGGGACGCCCGTGATGCAGCCGCGCGTAAGGCTGGGCGAACGCGTCCCAGGAAAAAATGACGATGTGCGTGACCTTGTGCTCGCGACACAGGCGCAGCGCCTCGTCCTCGCTTTTGGCCCCGTAAATCGCGGCCACGGTTTTCAGACCGGCCAGATTTTCCCAATACAGCGTGCCCACCCCTTGGGTGTCGCCGAAGAAAGCAAGATTGGTCGTGGTCGTGGGCCCGCTGACAATGTTGATCGGCTTGTCGCCGGCCGAGAGACGCAGCTTCCAGGCGACGTCGCGCATGACCAGGGTGATGGCCTCCTGCACGCCGATGCCCTGCGGAGCGCGCCACTCCCGCGCCGCGAAAAAAGGAAACACCCCGAGCCCGAAAGTGAGTGTGAGCAGGCCGCCGCCGGCCAGCCACGCGGCGGGCCTCGTGGGCATCCCGCGCCATAGCACGATCAGGCAAAGCGGCAGCGCCACCCACAAGGCCTGCGAAACGCCCACCCAGCGCATCTGGAAAAAAGAGAGCACGGTCAGCGGAACCGCCGCGCACAAGGCGAGCGCCAGCGGCGCGGAGGCCCCTTTGGGCAGCCGGGCGCCAAGCAGCACCCACAGACCGGGCAGCGCGAGCAGCGGCCATATGGGCACCGTCAGCACGATCTGCCGCCACTCCGAGTCGCCGAGCACCTTCAGGAAGGACCGGAACTCCAGAATGTAGCCCTCGTGAAGATTCCACAAAAATTTGTCCTGCACGGCGAACAAAGCCACGCCGCCCAGCTTCACCGCCGCAGGCAGGACCAGCACGGCGAGCACGCACGCTCCCGCCACCGCCCAGTCACGCGCTCCGGAGGCGAAAACGCCGCCCCCGATCCGGCGGCACAACCGCGCGAGCAGTTCCGCGCCGCCCAGCCAGGCCAGCGCGTAAAGCGGGTGATTCACCTCCAGCCTCCAGCCAAAATGACTCGGGGCGTATTCCAAAAGGTAGAACGCGATGCTGCCCGCCGCCCCCGCCGCGCCCC
>JAIXVY010000179.1 GCA_027482505.1 Opitutaceae bacterium
ACGGCATAGGCAGGAGACTGTTTTGGTTTGGCGCCGCGCTGGTGGCGCTGGGCGCGATCATATGGTGGGTCTGGCCGACGATTTTCTCGAAGAAACCAGCCCCGGCCAAGCATGCGCCCGCCCGCGCGGACGAATCCGCTCCCGTCGTGCCGACGGCGATCTCGCCCGCCGCGGCCATCCCGTCGATGCCGTCGACCGGAGGCGTCCCGACCATCGATAGCCTGGTCCCGGCGGAGGTCGGCCACTCCTGGGATTTCGGCGGCCAGACGTCGTGGGACGACCCGGCCAACCCGGCCAAAACTCCGCCGGTGAACTTGGAGGCCCCGCCCGCTCTCCCCTCCGCCGAGCCCGCCGTTCCGGTCAAACCCGTGGGCAAGCCCTCCGAGTCGGCCCCGGCGCGGCCCGAGGCCTCGAGCGCGTTTCTCGAACGGATCGCGCAATTCAAAATCAACGGCGTGCGAACGGGCAATCCGGTCCGGGCGATCATCAACGGAAGCACTTTTTTCTCGGGCGACTTTGTCGACCCCAAGCTGGGCTTGCGATTCGTCGGGCTGGACGCCGGTGGACGCCGGCTGATTTTCGAAGACCTAAACGGCGCGCGCGCAGGCGTGGAGTTTTAGGCGAACCGCCACGACCCTCCTGGATTTTATCACCGACTCTTCGGCCATGCATCTCCCCTTCGTTCCCTATCGAGGTTTTCTCCGGCTTGCCGGCACCGGTCTGGCGTCGGAAACGGATCGCCTGTTGGCGCGGCCGAACGTGCTAGGGCTGGTGCTGCTGTCGGACGCGACGGGCGGCAAGCTGGCGCTGGTCCCGGTGGGGCCGGGCGAGGAATATGCGCGCTTCGAGGACGTGGCCGGACGGCAGACGGGCGGCCTGCGGCCCTGCTGCGGCCTGCGGGTGGAGGACGTGAGGCAGGCCGAAGAACGCGCGCG
The DNA here is from genome assembly GCA_027482505.1 of Opitutaceae bacterium. GTDB lineage: Bacteria > Verrucomicrobiota > Verrucomicrobiia > Opitutales > Opitutaceae > IMCC26134_A. The sequence continues at coordinate 936 of JAIXVY010000179.1, forward strand.
GCGCGAAGAACGGCTCGCGGCGCGGGAGGCGGCCCTGGCGGATCGCGAGCGCGAGGTGGAGCGGATGGAGCGCCAGCTCTCCGAGATCGTGCGGACGCTGACCGAAAACGGCATCGACGCGACCGCGCGCGCCCCCCAGCCGCCCGAGCGCCAAGGCTGAAAAAACCGGCCGTAATTCTCCTCTCAAGTCATGGACTCAGCCAAACCCGCCCGCCACCGCATCCTGATCGCCGACGATTCCGAGGTCTGCTGCGTGTTGCTGGCGATGATTCTGAAAAAAACCGACCACGAGGTGCGTTGCGTCTTCGACGGGGCGCAAGCGGTGGCGGCGGTGCGCGAGGAACCGTTCGATCTGGTGCTGCTGGATCACGACATGCCCAAGCTCGACGGCCTGGGCGCGCTGGCGATGATCCGCGTGCTCAAGCCCGGCCTGCCGGTGGTGATCTGCTCCGGCACGATCACGCCCGAGCAGACGGCGCGCTTCGAGCGGCTGGGCGCCGCCCAGGTGGTGAAAAAACCAGTCGACCCCCTGCGCCTGAGAAAAATCGTGGACGAAACCGTGGAGTGGCACCGGCGCCAGCACGCGGCCGCCGCCCGGGAGACCGAGGAGCGCACGACGGACGCCGGCGCCAGGGGCCGCGAAGGCGCGACGGAACAGCGGGCGCTGGAGACGCCCCTGCTCACCGGCTCCTCGAAGGCGGCGCGGCGGCTGACCCAGGAGTTCGCCCGTATCCGAAATTTCAAGACGGCGGCGGTGGTCGAGGGCCCGGTGGGCTCGGGCGCGCTGGACATCGCGGTGGCGCTGGCGGACTCGCAAGACGGCGTGGTCGGCCTGTGCGCCGCGGAGGAGGTCACGGAAGACCTGCTCGCGAACGTGCTCGCCCCAAAACGAAGCGATCTGGGCGCCACGAAACTCATCGTGACCGGCTCGCAACGACTGACCCTGGACCAGCAGGCCATGCTCGACCACCTGCTCGGGGCGCACGGCGGCGGAGGGGCGCGTTCGCCGTTCCGGAACTGGCGCCTGATCCTCTGCGTGCAGGGCCTGCTGGGCGAGCAGGCCGAGGCCGGAAAATTCGACGAACACCTCCTGCTTCGCATCGGCGCCATGACCGTGCGCATGCCTTCGATGGAGGACAGGCGCGGCGACCTGGCGCTGATGGGGCAGGCCATCCTGCGTCGCATCGGCCTGGGAAGGACCGAGCTGACGCGAGGAGCGCAAGACTGGCTCGAGGCGCAGACCTGGCCGCGCGGCTACCGGGAGTTTCACCGCACCATCGAGATGGCGTGCCCGCTGGTCGGACCGGAAAAACGAATCAACGAGGAGCACCTCAAGCGGGCGCGGGAAAGCGAGCCGACGGAAAGAGGCCCGCTGTTCCATGACCTGGTGGTGGAATCGCTGCGCGAAACCGCGCCGATCGATAACACCCAAGGCGTCCGCGCGTCCTGATCGCGTTTGGATCCGCGCGCCTTTTCCCTCGGCGCGTAGGCCATGCCCGCAAATCCAGGAGCGCGACCGGCACGGATGCGACCCGAGCACCAGAGTTGAATGATCTTCGGCTTTCAGAACCTGATATCGTCCGCGGACCGCACGGATATGCCCGGCTCAATCCGTGCTTATCCGCGCGATGGCTGGCCAAAGTCCGAATGCATCAAGCCAAGGGCATTAAACTCATTTTGAAGCACGCCGACAATCGCACGGCCCATGGCGGCATGCCGGTTTCGCCAGACCAGCCCGCCATAAACAGCGGTCTGGCTCCATGCGCCTGGCCTTCGGCTCCGCGCTTTGTCACGTCGCCGGTTTGTCGCTGGCTCGCGCTTCTCGCCATCGTTCTGGTGAGCGTTTGGCGACTGGATCGGGCCGTTCGGTCGGAACGCGTGCATATCGACGAGGCCGGTTGGATTCTTACCGCCGTCTGCTACGGCGAGCTTGTCCGATCCGGAGACTTTTCCTCCCCGGCATGGGAGCAGCCGGAACTGGATGCTTTCGGCTCCTTGAATCCACTTTTGGGCAAGCTCTGGCTCGCAACCGGGATCTATCTTAACCCTTCGACGCGGGACACCCGTTTCTCGCCATCGCAGCTTGCGACCTTTCGAACGCCGGCCGGCTCGGCCGATTCTCCGATAAGCCCGGAGCTGCTCAGGGTCGCGCGCTACACCCACGCGGTGAGCGGACTGGTCTGCGTGATCCTGGTTTTTCTGGTGGCCGGCTCCCTGGGCGGCTGGCCCGCGGGCATGCTTGCGAGCCTCGCCCTCCTGGGCGTGGACGCCTTCGTCGCCACCATGGGGCGGGTGTTCACGGACGGCGTATTCCTGATCTGGGTGCTCGTTCTCACCGCATGCCTGATCCGGTTCGCCCGCTGCCCGGCGGGTCGTGGCAACCGCTGGCTGCTGGCCGCGAGCGCCTCGGTCGGCCTGGCGTTCAACATCAAGATGACGGCCCTGGTCCTCGGCCTCGCCACGCTCGGTCTGGTTGTCTTCGCCTGCGCATGGCTGAAGCGGCGCCCGATTCGAACCCTCTTCAAGCCGCTGCTCGCCGGCGTCGCGACCGCGCTCGCCGCGTGTTATTTGCCAAACCCGTATTTGTGGCCGACGGCCGCGGCGCCCGCGGATGGCGGAAGTTTATCCGTGCTGCTTCCCATGCGTTTCGTCCCGATGGAGAAAGACCCGCATTGGTCGCCGCTGCTTGGTCATGCGCCGGTGCTGTTACGACTCCCCGAAATGCACCTTCGCTGGAATCGGCAGATTAAGTATCAGCAAACCGCCTGGCCCGAGCAGGCGGCATCGAAGGGCCGCAACCTGCTCCGCCTGTTCCACACCTATAATCATCAAGGCGTCGGCGCCGGCGCGTTTGTGGCGCTCGTCGCCGTCACGGCCGCAAGATGGGCGCGGTCGAAACCTTTCGCGTCCCCAGCCCGCCTCGCCGCATGGTGCCGCGGCCACCCGTCTCTCGCCATTTTCATTCTGATAACGATCATCCACGCCGGTTGGCTGGTGATAATGGTGCCGTTGGACTGGGACCGTTACTATCTGCCGGGCGTGCTTCACCTCCAGATCCTGGCCGCGGTCGGCGTCACTCGCCTCGTCTGCACCATGCGGCCAACAAAACTGGATCAAACTGGTTTCCCCGGCCTCAAATCCAACAGGCCCCTTTAGAAGTCCCGGAACGTCAGCATCGCTTCGTCGCCACCCAGCGGCGGCTTGCGCTATGCTCCCAATTCTTTGCGGCTCGGGCGCCATCAAGTTGCGACGCGTCGCGACCGCGCCCACGGTGCGCCATGCCCACCCTGTTGGTTCGTGTCACCCGCAGCCTGCTCGCGTTGTCCCTGCCCTTGTGTCCGCTCTTCGGGGCGGAATCCGCCGCCAAGGACGACGCGGCGACGATCTCGGTCGATGTGTCCGAACGGCATCAGCGCATCCGCGGCTTCGGCGCCTCGGGCGCGTGGTGGCCCAACTACGTGGCGGAGTTTCCCGCGGCGGATCGTGATCGCCTCCTTCGCCTGCTCTTCACCGAGGCCGGCGCGGACCTTTCGATCTATCGCTACAATCTGCCGGCCGGCGAGGGCCTGGACGTCACCGACCCGCTGCGGCGCACCGCCCAGGTGGAGATAGCGCCGGGCAAATACGATTTCTCCCGCGACTGGAAGGCCCAGCGCATCCTGCGCGAAGTTCGCGCGCTCGGCGTCGAGCAGTTCGTGCTGTTCAGCAAGAGCCCGCCTCCGCGCCTGCTCCGCAACGGCAAGGTGAGCGGCGGCGAGGACGGCGGCTCCAATCTCCGGAACGAACCCGAGGCGCGCGCCGACTTCGCCCGCTACCTGCTCGATCTCACGGCGTATTACACCAAGGAGTTCGACCTGCCCCGCGTCGTCCTCTCCCCGATCAATGAGCCGCAGTGGCGCTGGGGCCGCGACCGCCGCCACCAGGAGGGCTGCTTCTACACGCCGGCGGAGCTGACCGCGACGGTGCGCGCTCTGGTGGAGGAAAAACAGCGGCGCGGCGTCGGCGTCGAGATCGAGTCCTCCGAGTCGGGCGAATGGAAGAACCTCAACCACGACTTCGCGCGCGCCATGTTCGACGATCCGGTGATCGCCGCCGACATTCGCACCTACGCGGTCCACTCCTACTGGTCCTCGCCCGAGGATCGGCGGAAATTCGTGCGATGGTTCCGCGAGCGCTACCCGGACAAGGCCCTCGCCATGACCGAGTATTGCCAGATGGAGCACGGCCACGACCTCGGCATCGACAGCGGCCTGCGCATGGCGGACGTCATGCACGAGGACCTCGTGGTCGCGGGCGTGGAGACGTGGCAGTGGTGGCTGTGCGTATTCACCGGCGGATACAAGGACGCCTTGATCTACGCCCATCCCAAGACCCGGAAGATCGAGCCGACCAAGCGGCTCTGGACGATGGCCAACTACAGCCGCTTCGTGCGGCCGGGAGCGACGCGCGTGGGCGCGAGCGTCGAGGGCGATCTGCGGGTGTCGGCCTATCTCGCGCCCGACCAAAAAGGCGTGGCCCTCGTCATCATCAACCACGGCGAAGCGCGCCTGGTTCGCCCGGTGGCGTCCGGCGGACGCGAGGCGCGCGTAGTGGACGCATGGGTGACCTCGGCCGATCTCGATCTCGCCCGGCGCGCGCCCGACCCCGCCGGCCGGGTGGCCCTGCCGGCGCGCAGCATCACCACCATTAACCTCACGCTGCGCTAGCGCGGTCCGGCGCGCGGGCCCCGCCGCCCATCGTCCGGGCGCGCCTTTCGTCGCGGTTGCGCCGCGAGGCCGGCGGCGTTTGGCTGCGCGCCTTCCGATGCGCCTCGCCTCCTTGCTCGCCCGTCTCGCCGCCGCCCTCCTTGTCGTCGCCTGCGCCGCCTGCCGGCCGCGCCAGACCGTGGTCGAGGCCGCGCGCGCCACCCAGACCCTCCACCTCGGCAACGGCGCCGAACCCGGCGATCTCGATCCGCACCTCGCCACCGCCTACACCGAGTTCAACATCATCCTCGCGCTCGGCGAAGGCCTGGCCGCGATCGACGAGCAGTCGGGCAAACCCGTCCCCGCCGCCGCGGCCTCGTGGGAGGTCTCGCCCGACGGCCTGCGCTACACCTTCCATCTGCGCCCCGAGGCCAAGTGGTCCAACGGCGAGCCCGTCGTCGCCGCCGATTTCCTCTTCTCCTACGAGCGCATCCTGCGCCCCGGCCTCGCCTCGGAATACGCCTACATGCTTTTCCCCGTGCGCGGCGCGGAGGACTTCAACTCGGGCAAAACGTCGGACTTCGCCGCGGTCGGCTTCTCCGCCCCCGACTCGCGCACGCTCGTCGTCGAGCTCGCCTCGCCCACGCCCTATTTCCTCGGCCTCGTCGCCCACCAGGCGTGGTTCCCCGTCCATCCGCCCACCATCCTGAAGTTCGGCAAGATCGACCAGCGCGGCACCGCCTGGACCCGGCCGGAAAACCACGTCGGCAACGGCGCCTACCGTCTCGCCGTCTGGGTGCCCAACGACCGCATCGAGGTCGTGCGCCAGCCCCACCATTGGTCGGACCCGAAGACCGGCCTCCAGCGCGTGGTGTTTTATCCCACGGACAACATCCCCGCCGACGAGGCCGCCTTCCGCGCCGGCCAGCGCCACGTCACCTACGACCTGTTGCCCGACCGCATCGCCGGCTACCGCGCGCAGAACCCCTCGCCGCTGCGCGTCGACCCGCTCCTCGAGACGCTCTACCTGCGCTTCAACACCACGCGCAAACCCCTCGACGACGCCCGCGTGCGCCGCGCCCTCGCCCTCGCGGTCGATCGCGAAGCCATCGCCGCCTCCGTCCTGCAAGGCTCGCGCCTCCCGGCCCAACACTTCGTGCCGCCCGGCGCGGGCGGTTTCCAGTCCGCCGCGCGCCAGCCCCACGATCCCGCCACCGCGCGCGCCCTGCTCGCCGAGGCGGGCTTCCCCGAAGGCCGGGGTTTTCCCCGGCTCGAGGTGCTGATGAACACCGACGACCTCAACACCCGCGTGCTCTCCGCCATCCAGGCGATGTGGAAGCGCGAGCTCGGAGTCGACGTCGCCCTCGTCAACCAGGACTTCCGCGTCTACCTCGACGCCATGAAGGGCCTGCGCTACGACATCGCCCGCGCCCGCTGGATCGGCGACTACGACGATCCCAACACCTACCTCGACATGTATCTGACCGGCGGCGGCAACAACCAGACCGGCTGGAGCAACGCCGACTACGACCGTCTCATCGCCCGCGCCGCCGCCACGCCCGAGCCCGCCGCGCGTTTCGCCCTGTTCCAAGAGGCCGAGGCCCTTCTTTTGGCCGAGGCGCCGATCGCGCCGCTCTGCTTCGGCGCCCGCGTCCACCTCGTCCATCCCGACGTGCGCGACTGGCGCCCCTCGCTGCTCGGCGTCCGCCGCTACCAGACCGTCAGCCTCGCGCCCTGAGCGGCGACCGCTCCCGCCGCCGGGGCCCGGCGCGAACAGGCGCGCATTTGCGACGCTTTGCGGCGTTGGAAAAAAACCTCAAACTTACGAGCCTGCGGTCCTTGACCCCATTCCGAATCGGTCCTGACAGTTTGGTTTCCCGCAAAATCATGCCGTCGCCCCGTCGTTCGCTCGGTCTGCCCCGCGGTTCGCGCTTCACCGCCCGCTTTGCCGCACTCGCCCTGGCCGGAGCCGCGCTTTCGGCCCAGGTCCCGCAAATTCCGCTGGTCAACCAGCTGGCCGAGGTCGAGCAGCAGTTGACCGCCCGACGCCCCGCCGACGCCATCGGCCTGCTCGACGAGATCATCAAGCGCGCCCAGGCCGGCGAGACCCTGCCTTCCGGCGTAACTCTCGAGCGCCTCCTCCTCACCGCGGCCAACACCAACTTCCAGACCCAGCAGTTCACCCGCGCCGCCGAGCTCGCGACCGAGTTGGAAAAACTCCCCTCCGTCGGCGCCTCCGCCCTCGGCGAAGCCCGCATGATCCGCGGCCTCTCCCTCGCCCTTCAGCAGAAATACGCCGAGGCCATCCCCGTTTTCAAAACCGCCGAGGAATCCTCCACCTTCCGCGAAAAAGCCAGGCTCTACGGCGCCATGTCCGCCGCCCAGGCCGGTCAGATCCCCGTCGCCATCGAGACCTACAACCGGCTCCTCGCCGCCGGCCCGCGCGACCGCGACTGGGCCGACGCCGCCCTCTCCCTCGTCGACCTCAACCTCCGCGCCGACAACGGTGCCGACGCCCGCCGCGGCCTCGCCCTCCTCCGCGGCAACCTCGCCCTCGTCGACAATCTCGCCGGCCTCAACCTGCTCTCCCTCCAGCTCGGCGACGCCCTGCTCAAGGCCGGCGACAGCGCCGGCGCCCTCGCCGCCTTCCGCACCGTCACCCCGCGCGATCCGCTCATCGCCGAGCAGAAAAAGCGCAACGCCGCCCTCGAGCGCGCCCTAGAGCGGCTAAAATCCGCCCAGCGCCCCTCCGCCACCGAGGCCGACGCCATCCGCCGCGTCGGCGCCCGCCTCGAGCAGGCCAAGGCCTCGCTCGCCCAGGTGGAAAACCTCGCCACCTTCGACGCCACCCTCCGCTACCGCCTCGCCTACGCCTTCCAGGAGCGCGGCGGCGTCTGGGAGGCCGCCCTGCTCTTCGAGGATCTCATCGCCAACCACCCCACTTCGCCCGAGCGCGAAAACGCCTATTTCGGCCTCGTCCGCGCCTACGCCGACGCCGGCCGCTTCGACAAGGTTCGCACCGCCGTCGAGCGCTTCACCCAGGCCTATCCGCAATCCAAGTTCGGCCCCCAGGCGCTCTACCTCGCCGCCATGGCCGCCGGTCAGCGCGGCGACGTCGACGGCCAGCTCGGCTTCCTCTCCCTCGCCAAGGAAACCTACCCCGGCGGCGAACTCGCCGAGCCCATGGCGCTCATGCGCGCCAACTCGCTCTTCACCCTCGGCCGTTTCGCCGAGGCCAAAGAGGTCGTCGCGACCTACGCCGCCGCCCACCCGCAGGGTAAATTCATCGAGGAGGCCCGCTACCTCGCCGGCATGGCCGACCTCGCCGAGGGCCGCGCCACCGAGGCCGAAAAACAAATCCAGGCCTACCTGAAGGACTTTCCCGAGGGCCGCTTCGTCCCCGACGCCCGCTACCGCCTCGCCGCCACCGCCTACGCGCGGCAGGATTATCAAACCAGCGCCGCGCTCGCCGAAAAGTGGCTCGCCGACTACCCGCCCGAGCAGCCACAGCGCGGCGAGATTTATTCCCTTCAGGGCGACGCCTACGCCGGGCTCAACCGCATCGAGGACGCCATCGAGGCCTACAACCGCGCCCTCGCCCTCCCCCTCTCCGACGACCAGCTCGGCTACGTGCTCGACGAGCTCACCCGCCACTACCAGTCGCTCAAGCGCAACGACGACGCCGTCGCGATGTGGGAACAGTTCGCGGCCGAAAAGCCCGACCACCCCTTCGTCATCAACGCCGCCTACTGGATCAGCCGCATCCGCGGCCGCGAAGGCCGCTCCGACGAGGCCCTGCAACTCGTCTCCGAAATCACCCGCCGCTACGTCGCCGACCCCGCGCGCGGCGACGTCGAGCGCCTCCTGATCGAGATCGCCTCCACCCTCGCCCGCCCGCCCCGCGCCAAGCGCGGCGAGCCCAAGCCCGCCCCCGCGCCCGAGGCCGAGCTTTTCAAACGCGTCGACTCGCTCCTCCTCGTCGGCTCCACCCGCGGCAGCGCCACCGCGCAGGCCCGCGCCCTTTTCACCCATTCGGAGATCGCGGCGCTGCGCAAAAACGAGCCCCTGCGCGACGAGCTCCTTGGCAAGATCGCCGCCCGCTTCGCCCCCGACCAGCTCCCGCCCGGCATCCTAGGCAAGGTCGGCGACACCTTGCTCGCCCAAGGTCAGCCCGAGCTCGCGCGCAAGTTCTACGAGCAGATCATCGCCGGCCACCCGCGCTCCATCTTCGCCGACTTCGGCCACGTGGGCCTCGGCCGGATCGCCCTGGGCGAGGGCAAGGGAGACGAGGCCCTCGCCCGCTTCAACGCCGCCATCGATGTCGCCGGCGCCCGCTTCAAGCTCAAGGAGGCCACCCTCGGCCGCGCCCACGCCCAGCTCCTGCTCGGCAAGACCGAGGCCGCCCGCGAACTCTTCGAACAGGTGGCCGGCAACCGCGCCTGGCGCGGCGAGGCCACCGCCGAGGCGCTCTATTTCCTCGGCGAGATCGCCCTCCGCCGCGGCACGCCCGACGACCTCGCCAAGGCCCAGGCCCACTACCAGCGAATCTACCTTTCCTACAAACGCTTCCCCGCCTGGGTATCCAAAGCTTACCTACGCTCCGCCCAGACTTTTGAAAAATCCGGCCAGCTGCTCGAGGCCCTCACCACCTTGAATCGCATGCTCACCGAGGAGCGCCTCCAGCCCTTCCCCGAGTGGCAACAGGCCATCGCCCTCAAGCCCGGCCTCGAGGCCCGCGTCCCCGCCGCGACCGCCCCGGCTCCCGCCACCAGCAGCTGACCCGTCCGCCGTCATGCGCCCTCCTTTCCCTCGCTCCACGGTCCACGCCCGCCGGCTCCTCCTCGTCCTCGCCTCGCTCGGCGCGGCCATCTCGGCCCACGCCCAGCGCTACATCCTCAAGGACGGCACCGCCCTCGCCGCCGCCGACGTCACCCTCGGCTCCGGCGCCCTCGTCCAGCAGGTGAAAATCGCCTCGGGCGGCTCCTTTGAGCGCCGCTATCCGCTGGCCGACATCGCACGCCTCGACTTCCCCGAGCCCGAGGCCCTCGACGAAGCCGAGAAGTTCGTCGCCGCCGGCAAGGGCCCCGAAGCCCTCGCCCTGGTCGAGCCGCTCGCCCGCCAGTTCGCGCCTTTTGCGAAAATCCCCGGCTCGCCCTGGCCGCGCGCCGCCCTGCTCCGCATGCAGGCCCTGCTGCTCGGCTCGGACGCCGCCGCCATCACCTCCGCCGCCCGCGAGCTCATGCAGAGCGGCCTCGGCCCCGACTTCACCGGCGTGGCCAAGCTCGCCCTCGCCCAGCTCGACGCCCGCGCCGGCCGCGAGTCGCTCGCCAACGTCATGCTCGAGGAGATTTTCCGCGAGGCCACCCCCGAGGTGCAGGCCCGCGGCTGGCTCCTCCGCGGCGATCTCGCCGCCGCCCGCTCCGCCCACGTCGAGGCGCTGGAGGCCTACCTCCGCGTGCCCGCCTTTTTCGGCACGATCGACGAACTCATGCCCGCCGCCCTGCTCGGCGCCGCCCGCGCCTACAAGGGCTACGGCGACACCGGCCGCGCCGAACGCTCCGCCCTCGAGCTGATCGACACCTATCCCGACACCCTTCAGGCCGCCCAGGCCAAGAAGGAGTTCGGTCTCTGAACCGCTTCCACCCTCCACTCGCCCCGCGACCCTTTTTCCCGCTCTTATGAAACGCGTCCTCGCCCTCGCCTCCCTCGTCGCCGCCGCTCCCGCCGCGCTTCTCGCCCAGGCCGCCGCAGCCGCCGCGCCCGAAGTGAAAAAAGTCAGCCTCCTTCAGGAGCTTTCCTCGCCCTTCATTCTGCCGCTTTGGTTCTGCTCCGCCCTCATCGTCTACCTCGTCATCGACCTTTATCTGAAGAGCGCTCGCAAGGCCTTCATCCCCGAGGCCGACCTCGAGGCCGTGCGCACCTACTTCCGCGCCGGCGACTACCACGGCGCCTACGCCTGGACCGCCGCCAACAAGGGCGCCATCCCCTCCGCCGTCCACGCCGGCCTCAAGCATGCCCCCGCCGGCCAGACCGCCTCCGAGGACGCCATGGGCGCCGCCATCATCGGCGAAAATTCCAGGTTCCAAAACAAGATCGCCTACCTCTCCGTCATCGGCGTCATCGCCCCCATGGTCGGCCTCACCGGCACCGTCGTCGGCATGATCCAGGCCTTCGCCGCCATGGGCCAGGCCGGCGCCGCCGATC
>JAIXVY010000086.1 GCA_027482505.1 Opitutaceae bacterium
CGGCCAGTCGCCCAACGACGACGAGATCGCCTCCCTCCCCGACCTCGACCGCGGCTGCGTTCTCCCGTGGAATTCCCAAGTCGCTTGGTTCCCCGCCGACAACACGTTTAAGGGTCAGCCCTACGAGATTAACACCCGCGTCGCCTTGAAAAAGGTCCTCGCCGACGCCGCCTCGCTCGGCCTCGGCATGAACCTCGGCATCGAGTGCGAAGTCTACGTGGTGAAACTCGGCGCCGACGGCCAGTCGCTCTCCATTCCCAACCCCGACGACCGTCTCAAAAAAGCCTGCTATGACGTGCAGGGCTTCATGGATCGCTTCACTTGGCTCGACAAGGTCTCCACCGCGATCAACGGCCTCGGCTGGGATCTCTACTCGCTCGACCACGAGGATGCCAACAGCCAGTTCGAATTTGATTTCAACTACAGCGACGCCCTCACCATGTGCGACCGCTACGTTTTCTTCCGCATGATGGCCCGCCACTACGCCGCCGAGGAGGGCCTGCTCGCCACTTTCATGCCGAAACCCTTCGCCGACAAAACCGGCAACGGCGCCCACTTCAACATGTCGCTCAGCGACCTCGCTACCGGCAAAAACGCCTTCAAGTGCGACCCGAAGGACGACCCGCGCGGACTCGGCATCACGCCCATCGCCTACCACTTCATCGCCGGCATCCTGCGCCACGGTCCCGCGATCTGCGCCGCCATGGCCCCGACCGTTAACAGCTACAAGCGCCTCGTGCGCCGCGGCCTCATGAGCTACTTCTCCTGGGCGCCCGTCTTCAACAGCTTCGGCACCAACAACCGCACCAACTCCATCCGCGTGCCCATGGGCGGCGGCCGCTGCGAAAGCCGCAACGCCGACTCCGCCTGCAACCCCTACCTCGCCGCCACTCTCGCCCTCGCGGCCGGCCTAGAAGGCATCCGCGAGAAACTCGATCCCGGCGCGCCGCAAGAGGACAACCTCTACGAACTCAGCCCCGCCGAGTTCGCCAAGCGCGGCATCCAGGAGCTCCCGCGCACGCTCGCCGAAGCCGTCGAGGCCTTCGCCGCCGACCCCTTCGTGACGAAAGTCCTTGGCCAAGGCCTGCGCGACGAGTTCATCACCTACAAATCCGAGGAGTGGCGCCAGTATCACCAGCAGGTCAGCGCCTGGGAAATCGACCGCTACGCCCGGATGTTCTAACCTCGACCGACCCCATGACCGCCGCCGCCCCGAAAAAAGACCGCCTCGCCCGCTTCAGCGTTTCCCTCCCCGAAAGCCTCCTCGACGAGCTCGACGAGATGGTGAAACGCCGCGGCTACGCGAGCCGTTCCCAAGCGGTCGCGGCCCTCGCCCGCGACGGACTCGTCGACTACGCCGCCCAGCTCGGCACCGAGTCCGTCGCCGGCACCATCAACCTCGTCTACGACCACACCAAGCCCGGCCTCCAGGCCCGCCTCGCCGAGATCCAGCACCGCCACTACCTGCTCGTGGTCTCCTCGATGCACGTCCACCTCCAGGACCACAACTACATGGAAGTGCTTCTGGTTCAGGGCAAAGCCTCCGAGCTTCAGTCCCTCGCCAACGAACTCACCGCCGTCCGCGGCGTGAAACAGGGCAAGCTCACCCTCACCGCCACCACCATTCCCCCGCTCCTGTAGCATGTAGCCACGGCCGTGTCGGCCGTGCCCATCGTCTCCCGCCCCCGCCGCGCCCCGTGCGCGGCGTTCTTTTTTATTAAGCCCGCACCCCCGGCTGGCACCCTTCTTGCAGTATTACGAATAACAGATTTCCTCACACGCCAAGTTCGAGTCCGCCGCCATGCCTCTCCACGTCCCGCCCGCCCCCGAAGGCACCTCCTTCACCACCCAGCGCCCCTCCGGCTCGGCGCCCGCGCCCGTGGCCACCATCCCCGCCGACCGCCTGCTCTTCGAGGAAACCCTGCCCGGCGGCGCCGCCTGGTCCTTCACCGTCCGCCGCCACCGCACCCTCCGCCTCACCGCGCTCGAGACCGGCGCCAACGTTTCTCTCCTCTGCTTCAACCGCCACGAGCTGATCGACCGCTACAACATGGCCGACACGCTCAAAGGCCAGCACACCGCGCGCCTCACCACCGGCTTCATCCTCGTGTCCGACATGGGCCGCGCGATGCTTTCCATCACCGGCGACACCCTCGGCTGGCACGACCCCCTCGGCGGCCACGACACCGCCGCCCACGTGGAAAAGAAGTGGGGCGTGAAGAACTACCAGACCGCCCGCAACGACTGGCACCGCAACTCCCGCGACCACTTCCTGATCGAGCTCGCCAAATACGGCCTCAACGCCCGCGACCTCGTCCCCAACGTCAACTTCTTCAGCAAACTCGCGACCGACGCCGACGGTCGCCTCGCCTTCGTTCCGAATCACGCCCGCGCCGGCGACTTCATCGACCTTCGCGCCGAGATGGACCTCCTCGTCGTTCTCACAACGTGTCACCACCCCATGGATACGGCGCCCGCCTATGGCCCCAAGCCCGTCCGCCTCCAACTCTACACCACGCCCTCTCCCGCGCCCGACGACTACTGCCGCACCTACCGCCCGGAAAACGAGCGCGCCTTCTACAACTCCGAACTCCTCTACATCTGAAATTAACCGCAGATTTCGCTGATGAACGCAGATAAAACCTCCGGCTCCGAACATCTGCGCCCATCTGCGTAATCCGCGGTTTAAAATAGTCCGTCATGTCCGTTCTCAATTACACCGAATCTCCGCGCCAGCCCGCCGCCGCCGTCTACCGCCGCGTCATCCCCGCCGGCGATTTCTGGATGCACGAGATCAAGGCCGGCCAAACCCTCCGCATCCTCGATCTCGAGGGCAACCAGGCCGCCGACACGCTCTTCTACCGCGCCGACGACTTCCGCGAGCGCTACAGCGCGCAGGACACGATTCGCGAAAACGGCGGCATCTATCTCACCACCGGCACCAAGCTCTACTCGAACGAGCTGAACGTGCTCGCCGAGATCACCGCCGACACCTGCGGCCGTCACGACACCCTCGGCGGCGCCTGCGCCTGCGAGAGCAACGCCGTCCGCTACGGCCACGGCAAAAAGCACATGCACTCCTGCCGCCAGAGTTTCCTCCTCGGCCTCATGACCTGGCCCGGCTCCACCTTCGACCTCAACAAGCGCGACATCCCCGCGAACATTAACTTCTTCATGAACGTCCCCGTCACGTCGGAGGGCGGCCTGCAATTCGCTGACGGTGTGTCCTCCCCAGGCAAATACGTCGAGATGGTCGCCCGCATGGACATCGTCTGCCTCATCTCCAACTGCCCCCAGCTCAACAACCCCTGCAACGGCTGGAACCCCACCCCCGTCGAGGTGCTGATCTGGAATCCCTGAAAGTGACCGCAGATTTCGCAGATGAACGCAGATCAATCCAAAGACTCCGGAACATCTGCGCCCATCTGCGAAATCTGCGGTTAATCTCCGTCCCCCCCTTTCGTGTGTTTCGTGGTTAAAATTCCTTGTTCATGTTCTCCAAAGTTCTGATCGCCAATCGCGGCGCCATCGCCTGCCGCGTCATCCGCACCCTGCGCCGCATGGGCATCAAGTCCGTCGCCGTCTACTCCGACGCCGACCGCCACAGCCTCCATGTCGCCCAAGCCGATGAGGCCATCCACCTCGGCGCCTCTCCGGCCGCGCAGTCCTACCTCGACGCCGATAAAATCCTCGCCGCCGCCAAGGCCACCGGCGCGCAGGCCATCCACCCCGGCTACGGTTTTCTTTCCGAAAACGCCGCCTTCGTCGAAGCCTGCGAGGCCGCCGGTGTCGTATTCATCGGCCCGCGCGCCGCGCAGATGCGCCAGCTCGGCCCCAAGCACTCCGCCCGCGCACTCGCCAAGGCCCACGGCGTCCCGCTCCTCCCCGGCACCGACCTCCTTCCCGACATCGAGGCCGCCAAACGCGAGGCCGCCCGCATCGGCTACCCGGTCATGCTCAAGAGCACCGGTGGCGGCGGCGGAATCGGCATGCAGCTCATCCGCAAGCCCGCCGAGCTCGCCAACGCCTTCGAGTCAGTCGTCCGCCTCGCCAAAAACAACTTCAAGGACGGCGGCGTCTTCCTCGAAAAATTCGTCGAGCACGCCCGCCACATCGAGGTCCAGATCCTTGGCGATTCCCACGGCCACGTCGTCGCCCTCGGCGAGCGCGACTGCTCCGTCCAGCGCCGCAACCAAAAGGTCGTCGAGGAAACCCCCGCGCCCGGCCTCACCGCCGCCCAGCGCGCCGAACTCCTCGCCTGCGCCGCCCGCCTCGGCACCGCCGC
>JAIXVY010000060.1 GCA_027482505.1 Opitutaceae bacterium
CACCGACCGCGTCGACCACCGGCTGAAAATCCAAGGCGACGAGTCTGGAGCCGCCTTGCGACGGATAAAGCACTGCATCGGCGTGGCGCCGATCACCGCCTTGGCCCCCGACCACGACGAACGTGTCGCCCAGACGGGCGAAAACCGCGCCCTCGCGAGAGGCCGAGCGATCAAGCGAGGGTTGGGCGGGGCGCAGCTCGACCGGAGCGGAAACGACCTCGTTCGAGCGGGAGGCGTTTGCCGCGAAAACAAACGCCAGAAGGGCAAGCGCGCGAAGGACGCGCGGCACCAGGGGAAGTGCGGACATGATGCGGAGGGCGATCAACGCGCGGGCACGAGGTCCACGCGATCAGCCTGGAAGACCCCGCTGTTCGGCGCGGTGGCGGAAAGGACGAGCGTGTTGATGCCTTCTTTCAGGCGGACCGCGTGGGTCAGGGTCGACCAAGCGTTCGCCTCCTTGCTCGCAGGCAGCGCCGGAAGGTCGGTTTCGGTTCCGTTGACGGAAAGACGAAGACCGGCGACCTCGTTCTCCGGGGCGGAGTAGCGGAGGCGCATCTCATATCGGCCGGCGCGCGAGACGCGCGCGGTTACGGTGACGGAGGCGCCCGCGCGGCGAGCCAGGTTGTCGACATAGCCCATGCCGGAATAGCCGAAGGCCACGGGTTTGCTTCCCATGCCGTTGGTCGTGTAGGCTCCGTTCGCAACCTCGCCCTCCTCGAGTTCGTGGATGACGGCGTCGACCGGCAGAATGCGGGCGGCGACGAAGGCGGGCTGCAACCCGGCGCCGGCTTTGATGCGTTGGACCTCGGCCGAGTTTTCGGCGGCGCTCATCGGGCGGACTTTCTCAATGCTGAGCTTGGCGGCCTCGAGATCGAGGTCCTTCGAGATGATGTTACGGTCTTTGTTGGAGTAGAGGTTGGTGACCTTGGTCTCGCGGTTGGTCTTGCCGTTGAACTTGATGTTCGCGTCGCCGATCTCCTCGATGACGTTGTCATAGACTTCATAGCGCGAGGAGCTCTCGTCGAAGTAGAAGCCCTGGCCCCAGCGCGTCTGGCGCGCCCAGTTGTTGCGCACGATGGTGGCGGGATGATCGGGATCGGAGGCTCCCAGCGTGTAAAGCGCGCCGCCGTCGGCCAGTTCCACCATGGAGTTTTGGATACGGTTCCACTCGACGAGATTGTTGCCCATCGAGGTCTTCGGGATGCGGTCCCACGACCAGCCGAAATGGATGCCGGAGTAGGGCGAGTTGTAGATTTCGTTGTGCGCGACGACGGTGTCGCGGGGAAAACTGATGCCGATGGGAATGGCGGAGCGATACTCGATGGCGGCGCGGTTGATGTAGTTGTTCAGGATCTTGTTGCGCGCGACGTGCAGGCGCGAATCCGAGGGGAAGGCGTTGTTCTCCGTGCCAGCCGTCTCCCATCCGACGTAGTCTCCTATCTGGATGGCGTTGGCGGACAGATTGAAGAAGGTGTTTCCCTCGATCAGGTTGTCCTGGGCGCCGGCCGTCGCGAAGCTGACGGCGATGCCGCCAAGATTGAGAAAGCGAGAGCCGGTCACGTGGATGCCGCAGGCGTAGCGAAGGCGCAGGGCGGCTCCGTCGATGATGCTTTCCTGGTCGCCGCGGGCATTGCCGAACTTGGCAAAGTTTTCGCGCATCACGTTGTTTTGCGCGTCGGGCAGGCCGAAGGGCGAGCTGGGACGCAGCCAAGTGGTGTAAAGGAAGGTTATGCCCTGAAAAGTGATGTCGCGCACGGGGGCGTCGATGCCGGCGCCGTCGACGGTGACGAGCTGTTCCAGAACCGGAACCGTCACGTTGGCCCGGCGCAGATTTTCCCAATCGTAGGGTTTATAGTAGAGGGTGTTTGGCGAACCGCCCACGGCGCCGACGCGGTCCAGATACCATTCTCCCGGCTCGTCCAGGAGTTCGTAGGCGTTTTCCACATACCAGGGGCGGTCGATGGAGGTCATGCCTTTGTTGCGACCGTTGCCGAAACCGGGCTCGTCCATCGTTACGTGGACCGCGTCGGCGCGCTTTTCGATCTTGGCCACGCCGGCGCGCGGATTGGTCCAGATGTGGCGATAGACAAACTCGATGTCGGAGGGGTTTTTCCAGGCGCCAAGCGCGGCGTCGGCGGGAAGCGTGTAGCCGTCGGCCACGCGCTTGATGTCATCCAGGCCACCGATGCTCCGGGCGCGGATCGCGCGACGGCCGTTGACGAAGAGCTGACGCGTTTCAAGCGGGCTCTTGAGCGTGGCGCGATAGATGTTCCTGGCGCGGTCATGAAGCACCCAGCCTTCAATGCGACGGCCGCCCGAGATGCGGGGAACTTCGTCCGGTGCCGCCTGATAGCGGACGCGAAAACCGTCTCCGCCGCCGTCGCGTGCGTCCAGCGCGAGGGGAGAGGAGAGGAGGTGTTCGCCTTCGCGCAGGATGATCTCGATGTCGCCTCGCAGCGGACGCCCCACCGCGCGGGCGGCATCGCGGGCGCGAACGAGGGTCTTGAAGGCGCTGTCGGCGGAGGTGCCGCGCGCGCCGTCGTCACCGTCGGCGGGATCGACGTAGAACCTGGCCTGGACCCCTTGCGCGGGCGCGGGCGAGGACTGGGATTTATCGGGGTTGGCGCAGGCGCCGACTGCGAACAGCGGAGCGAGGGCGAGAAGGCGGAGCAAGCGGAGCGAATGCATGGGGAGAAATTTTCAGCCTTTCATTCCTGTCATCGTGATGCCGCGCACGAAATAGCGCTGACCAAGGAAGAACAGGGCGATGACGGGAAGGGTCATGAGCAGCGAGCCGGCCATCATCATGGCCATGCTGCCGCCGCTTTGGACGTTTAGCGCGTAAAGTCCCAGCGATAGCGGGTAGAGGCGCTGATCCTGAAGGTAAATAAGGGG
>JAIXVY010000244.1 GCA_027482505.1 Opitutaceae bacterium
AGCTCCGAGGGCGCGCGGCGGCCTTGGAGATAAAGCTCGTTCCATAGCGAGGCCGCGTGCACGCGGGCGAAGCCCCACTCCACCGCGCGGTCGGCGAGCTCGGCGCGCGTCAGCCCGAGCAAATGCGGCCGCCCGCCCCCCGCCCCTTGACCCGGCGCCGCCGGCACCCCCAGCGCCGCCGCAGCGTTTGCCTTCGCCAATTCGGCCGCAATCCCATCGTCAATCAATGATTGACTACGGGATTGCGACTCGGATCGGGTGTTTTCGGCGGACATCGGGCGGAGACGGTAAAGGGAGAGTGCAGGTGACGCTGGCCGGGAGGGGCGGATTATTCGACAGCTTGCGGGTGGCGCGCCAAGGCGGGATCCACGCGCGTGGCGGCGGCGTTGGATCGGACCTGGTCGGCATCCTTGCAACCGGGGATGACCGAGGTGACGGCCGGGTGGCGCAGGCACCAGGCGAGCGCCCAACTGGCCATCGGCACGCCGGCGGGCACCTCGGTGGCGGCGATTTTTTGCACCTCTTCCAACAAGACGTCGCGCCCCTCCTTCATCCAGACCTCGCGCACGTCTTCCGGCGCCCAGACGTGGCCGGGCTTGTATTTTCCGGAGAGGAAGCCGCTCGCGAGGGGCACGCGGGCCAGCACGCCGAGATTCTGGCGCTGGCAGGAGGGAAACACGCCGGCCTCGGGCTCGCGCTGGAGGCGGTTGTAGATGACCTGGATGACGTCGACGCCGAGCGCGCTGGAGGCGTCGGTTTGCTTCACGTTGGAATTGGAACCGATGCTGTTGCCGATGAAACGGACCTTACCCTGGGCCTTGGCTTTGGCGGCGGCCTCCCACATGCCCTCGGTGGCGAACTGCTGGTCGTCGCCGGAATGGAATTGCAGCACATCGACGTAGTCGGTGCGCAAGGCGCGCAGCGAAGCCTCGAGCTGCTCCATGAGCTGAACGGGCTTGAAGCAAAAATCGCGTTCAAAGCACTTTTTGAAGTGATGGCCCCACTTGGTGGCGATCACCCAGTCGGCGCGCGCGCCGGGCAGCGTTTCACCGATGAGCTTTTCCGAGAGGTGGTCGCCGTAGCACTCGGCGGTGTCGATGAGGTTGATGCCCTCGTCGCGCGCGGCGGCGAGGATGGAGGCCACGTCGGTGGGAATGTAGCTGCGGCCCCATTCTCCGCCAAATTGCCAGGTGCCGACGCCGACAACGGAGACTTTGAGGCCGGTGCGGCCGAGGGTGCGGTAGATCATGGGGCTCGACGCAAGATTGAGAAACCGCGAGGCGCGGACGAGCTATTCGATGCGCCCCTCGTCGAAATCGATCAAGTCCGGCACGCTGACGATTTGCCCGACGCGGTCGGCGCAGCCCATGGCGGTGAGCGCCTCGGCGAGGAACTTGCGGCCCTCCTCGCTCATGCCCTTCTGGACCAGTTCGCGGTTCCACTTGATGGCGCGCACGTCGGCGGGCAACAGGGCCTTGAGACCGGCCTCCACCGCGGCGTCGTCGCCGGCCGGCGCCTCGTGCACGATCTTCTCGACCGCGTTGGGATCGATGCCGAGATGCATGCAGAGAAAGCGGTCGAGCCCGCGCTTGTAGTTTTTGGCGTAGCTCTTCGGCAGCGCGCCGTGCTCCTTCGTGTAACGGCACTTCGCGAGGAATCGGGGCAGGTAGAGCAACCCGGTCGCGGGGTGCGGCAAATAAGGCGAAGGCAGGCAGGTGAGCACTTCGCCGGTGGAGCCGGGGATGGGTTTGGACGGCATGACTGTAAAGGAGCAATCAGGCGCGACCCGCCTTGCGGAGCAAGCGCGGGCGCATATGTCTCTGCTCCATGCCTTCTTTAGCCCGGCTCCTCCCGACCCTCCCCGCCCTCTTCGCCCTCGCTCCGGTCGCCTTCGCCCAAGCTCCATCCCCGGAGCTGCCGCGCGACGCCGGCAAGATTTACGCACAGCTCTGCGCCTCCTGCCACGGGCAAGAACTTGAAGGCGGCCTGGGCGGGAGCCTCATCGACAGCGTTTGGAACAATGGCGACGGCAGCGACGAGCACATCGCCCGCATGATCACGCAAGGCCTGCTGGAAAAAGGCATGCCGAGCTTCGGCGCCGTGCTCGACGCCCCGCGCGTGCGCGCATTGACGGTTTTCCTCCGTGAGAAGGCGGTTCGCGCCCAAGAAAAAACCACCACCTATCCCCGCCCCGATCAAAACCAGGTCATCCGCAGCGAGGCCGCGTCCTTCCGGGTGGAAACCGTCGTGGACGGCCTCAACGTGCCCTGGTCTATCGCCTTCCTGCCCGGCACGAAAGACGTGCTCGTGGCCGAGCGCGACGGACGACTCCTCGTCGTGCGCGAGGGCAAACTCCTCCCCTCCCCCGTGGCGGACACGCCCAAAGTCTGGGCCAAAGGCCAAGGCGGCCTCATGATCGTCGCCCCGCATCCCGATTACGCCCAACCCGGCAACGGCTGGATTTACCTGGCCTTCAGCGACCCGGGCGAAAACGACTCGGCCATGACCGCCATCGTGCGCGGCCGCATCCGCGACGGCCGCTGGACCGACGAGCAGGAAATCTATCGCGCCCCGCGCAATCTCTACCGTCGCGGCAACGTCCACTTCGGCACGCGCCTCGTCTTCGACCAGGGCTACCTGTTCTTCGGCATCGGCGAACGCGGCGCGCAGGACAACGCCCAGGAACTCGGTCGCCCCAACGGCAAAATCCACCGCATCTTCGACGACGGCCGCGTGCCGAACGACAATCCCTTCGTGGGCGAGCCCGGCGCGCTGCCCACCATCTGGAGCTACGGCCATCGCAACCCGCAGGGCATCGCCGCCCGCCCAGGCACGACCGGAGCCACCCTCC
>JAIXVY010000127.1 GCA_027482505.1 Opitutaceae bacterium
ACGCCCCCGGCTCTCTTGCGAGGCCGGGGGATTTTAGTGTTTGGACGCTCCGTTCGCGCCGCGGGAACGGCTAGGCCGCGGCTCCGATTGGATACGCATGCCGGATTTATGCCGCCAATTGCAAGTTGCGGCCTTGTTTATCAGGGCAGCTCCACCCGCGCGCGGTAGAAGGCGCGCGGAGTCGGCGGCGCGGTGTCCACGAAAGTGACTGTTCCGTCACCCGCGAGCGGGCCGGAGGCGTCGATCTGCGTCCAGCTCGCCGATTCCAAAGTGATGGAACGCTCGAGCAGGTAGCGGCGGCCGGCCTTGCCGGGGAGCGAGATCTCCACGCCCGCCCCGCCGCTCGCCGCGCGGATGCCGCTTAGCGTGAAGAGGACGGCGGCGTTGGTCGGATCGGTGTCGGCGATGTATTCCTGGAGGTTGGTCTGGCCGTCGCCGTCGGCGTCGCCCGCTCCGGTCTGGCCGGCGGTGCCGCCGAAGCGGGCGGTCTCCCAGACGTCGGGCAGGCCGTCGGAGTCGGCGTCGGGGATGACGGCGGGCGCGACCGAAAACTCGATCACGTGGAGCGGCGTGCCGACGGCGGTGGTTACGGCGCTGTCCTCCTGCACGAACACCGAGAGGATGTTGCTCTGCTCAAGTCGGGCCTGGTCGAGCTGGGGTTCTCCGTTGTATCGAGTCGTGGATACATAGGCCACCTTCCAGTCCGTGTAGGAGGATAGCTTCGAAGCCGTGGCGACGGCGAGGAAGCCGCCGCGATAACCGGGGAAAACCTGGCTGCGGTCGGTGTAGGTGAGGAAGACGGCGTAGAGATTGCCCTGCGCGTCGTAGCCGAGGGCGGGGCGGGAGCCGACCGGGGCGACGTCGGGCGGGATGCGGCGCTGCGACCAGCGGTTGTTCTGAGGGTCGCGGAAATAGTGGTAGTAGGCGGTGCCGATGATGGAGAAGTTGGCGGTGGTGAGATTGGGCGATTCGTAGCCCGGATCCTCGCGGCGGTGCAGCATCATCATGTGCAGGCGGCCGTCGGGCGTGACGCACTGCGTCTGCTGGTTGATGAGCAGCTGCCTCATGTCCTTTCGCTTCACGAGAATGCCCGGCGAAGCGAGGCTGATGCGCTGGTTTTGAGCGGTGTTGGCGATGAGCGCGCCCGCGTTGTTGCGCCAAGTGGCTCCGAGATCGGTGCTGTAGGCGTAGCAGATGTCGTGGTTGGAAGTGCCCGCGCCCTCACGGTAAGTCCACGTGATGTGCATGGTGCCATCGTCGTCAAAATCCAAGCCGTTGAGGTAGGCGTTGCGGCTGGTGCTGGTGGCGCTCTCGACGTAGGTGCCGGCGCGGGAGTCGAACTGCACCGGCGCGCTCCACGCTCCGGTGGCGCCGTTGTAGACGCTTAGGAAATTGTCGCCGTCCCCCGAGCCGCCGAAGCGCCATTGGAGAACGAGTTTTCCGTCCGGGGCGGTGATGAAGAGCGGGTAGGTGGCCACGGTCACGGTCTGCCCGGAGGCGACGAGCCAGTTTTGCTCGGGGTTGAACATGCCTGCGCCCCACGCGGCCTTGTTGGTGGTGCAGAGCCCGGCGACGGAGCGGCGGTAGCGCAGGTTGTGGCCGTGAAGATCCCACGCCATGTGGAGAGTGCCGTCGACCGGGCAAATGCCGAGGGTGATGACGTTGTGCGCGTCGTTGGCCACGCCGTTCACGAACGTGGAGCCGGTGTTGAGGATTTCCCAGGCGCCGGGCGCGGCGCCGCCCACGGAGCGTCGGGCGATGAACACGGTGAGCGTCGTGTTGTCATACCAGGCCGTGTATTGATAGCCGTCGAAAGTCATCAGGATCTGGCTCTGGTAGGCGATGCCGTTGATCGCGCGGCCGTAGGGGGCGCTGGTGGCGAAGAGGCGGGCGTTGGTGCTGAGCGTGGAGTCGCGAAGCAGGGCGGCCGAGGGCGGGGTCCAGACGGGCTTGGCGGCGGGGTCGATGGGCGAGGTGCCGGCGAGTTGCTCGGCGATGTTTGTGTAGCCGTCGGTGTCGTTGTCGTCGTAGGCGGAGCGAATCAGGGAACCGAAGCGGGAGATCTCCCAAGCGTCGGGCAGGCCGTCGGCGTCGGCGTCCGTGACGGTCGACCATGCGTCGTTCGGAAGGCTGCGGGCGGCGTATTCCCGGGCGTTGGTGTCGCCGTCGCCGTCGGGATCGCCCGCGCCGGTCTGCGCGGTGGTGGAGCCGAAGTGCGTGATTTCCCAGTTGTCGAAGAGGCCGTCGGAGTCGGAGTCGGGGAAGGCCGAGGCCGAGTTCGGGTTGGTGCCGGCGGCGTATTCCTGGGCGTTGGTGGCGAGATCGCCGTCCGGATCGCCCGCGCCGGTCTGCGCGCCGAGGGTGTCGAAGTTGAGCACCTCCCATGCGTCGGGAAGGCCGTCGCCGTCGGTGTCGTCGGGGCTGGAGAAAACGAAGCCGGTGGCGGGGCGGGCGATGTTGGAGATGCGCACCTCGTCGATCTTGGCTTGGGCGCCTTCGCCGCCGACGAGGCGGTTTTCGTTGCCGATGATGAGCGGCCCGGAGATCGAGCCCGCGCCGGTCAGCGAAAGCGCCTGGTCCGCGCCGAGCTGGTTGGCGGCGGTCGCGCCGGAGTCGAGTCGGGTCCAGTAGAAGCGGCAGCTGACGCCGTCGTAGACGAAGGCGACGTGAAACCACTGGCCGGCCGCGATGGCGTGCGTTCCGGTGGTGGGAATGGCGACGGTCCGCTGCGCGCCGCTCAGGCCGACCATGTTGAATTCCAACTGGAGGGAGGAATTGATGCGAAACTGGAAGCCGCGCGTGGCGGCGCTCGAATCGGTGGAGATGATCTGGCGGTTGGTCGCGAGGGGAAGCGCGTTCGGGCTGACAAGGGCCTCGAGCGTGAACGGGTTCGCTCCACCGATGCCGAGCGTGGAAAGCGCGATCACGTCGACGGCCTCGCCGTTGTAGGTCGAGTCGCCATTGCCGTCGTAGGCGGCGCCGAGGTTGGTGGCGGTGCCAAGGTCCATGCACCGGCCGAAGCCGGCGAAGGAGGCGGCGCCGAGCAGGGTGGTGTTGGCCGTGCCGGTGGCGCTGCCGAAGGTCCAGGTGTAGACGTTGTTTTTTCCCGCGACCGCATTGGCCGAAACCCCGCCCGAGCTCTCGTCGAAGTGCAGGAGCATGACCGTGTTCGCGTCCGGCGCATAGGGCTCCGGCGCCGCGTGCAAGGCGACCGCCGAGACGGCGGCCAGCAGGCTGGTGAACGGCGAAAAGCGGAAGGAACGGTTCATGAAGACAGGCGGAGGCGCGGGGCGGGGAAGAGAGGCGGACTGCGGTTCAGGGGGTGGGGTAGGAAACGGAGAGGCGCAGGAAACGCCGGGCGGGGACCGTGCCCAGCGCGACGTTGTCCGTGTAGGTGGATGTCGCGCCCGCGGTCTCGGTGGAGCCGGTGGCGGTGGAGAAGCCGGCCGCGAGGTCGTCGCTCGCCTGCACGGTGTAGACGAGCGCCGGATCGGCGGGGCTGCGGCGGACGTAGGTGAGGACCAGGAAATCGCCCGAGCGGGAGATCGAGACCGGCGCGGGGCCGGCGCTCTTCGGATCGGTGGCGAGAGCGTATTCGAGCAGGTTGGCCAGACCGTCGCCGTCGGCGTCCTCGGTGTCGCCGGCGAGAAGTTCGGGCGTGTCGATGTAAACTCCGAATTGCTGGAAGCGCCACGCGGCGAGCGGCGAGGCGGCGGGGGTGTAGGCAAGCGTCACGGAAGTGGCGGTCTGCTGGAGCGCGATGCTGCCGTAGGCGGAGAGCGAGCGGCCTGCGGAATCGAGGCCGATCGAGCCGAGGACGAAGTCGCCGGATTTGTTCGCGGCGGTGAGCACGGTCCAGCTGCGGGGCTGGGTCCAGAACGCGTCGGTGAAGCTGACGGTCGAGCCTGGAGCGTTGAAGACGAGATCCA
>JAIXVY010000377.1 GCA_027482505.1 Opitutaceae bacterium
AGTTCGCCGGCGTCCACTCCGGCGACGCCGCCATGGTGATGCCCCCGCACACCCTGCCCAAGGCCATGCTCGACGAGGTGCGCCGCGCCACCCACGACCTCGCCAGGGCGCTGAAGGTCGTCGGCCTGATGAACGTCCAATACGCCATCAAGGACGGCCAGCTCTACGTGCTCGAGGTCAACCCCCGCGCCTCCCGCACCGTCCCCTTCGTCGCCAAGGCCATCGGCGCCCCCCTCGCCAAGCTCGCCGCCCGCGTCATGACCGGCAGCAAGCTCAAGGACCTCGGCTTCACCCAGGAGCAGACGCCCAAGCACTGGTGCGTGAAGGAGGCCGTGTTCCCCTTCGCCCGTTTCCCCGGCGCCACCATCGTGCTCTCGCCCGAGATGCGCTCCACCGGCGAGGTCATGGGCCTCGACGCCGACCTCGGCGTCGCCTTCGCCAAGGCCCAGGCCGCGGCCAAGCCCGGCCTCCCCGTCTCGGGCAACGTGTTCCTCTCCGTGAAGGACGCCGACAAGCCCCGCGTGGTCGACATCGCCCGCCAGCTCGTCGCCCTCGGGTTCACCATCTACTCGACCGGAGGCACCGCCAAGGTGCTCGGCGACAACGGCGTGCCCGTGAAGCATGTCGCCAAGATCGACGAAGGCCGTCCCAACACGGTCGACATGATCAAGAACGGCCAGATCCAGCTCATCATCAACACGCCCGCCGGCATGATTCCGCGGCAGGACGAGAACAAGATCCGCGCCGCCGCCTACGCCCACAGCGTGTGCATCATGACCACCCTGACCGGCGCCCGCGCCGCCTTGCAGGGCATCAAGGCCCTCAAGTCCGAGCAGATCGGCGTGAAGCCCATCCAAGCCTACAAGGGCAACGTGAACGTGCTCTGAGCACCGTCGCCCGCCCTTTGCCCAGTTGGCCCGCCGGCGTCGCCGGCGGGCTTTTTTGCGGCTAGACCCATCTTGCCTAAGAGAATCCGCCCACCCGCCAGTCGCTTGAATTGGCCGCGGAAATAGCGATGATGGCGACAGGTTACCCTGCCTCGCCCGCGTGCGTCGTTCCCCGCCCACTTTCCGGCCCCTTGGTTTTGTCGCGGCCCTTTTCGCCGCGGCCGCCGCGCTTTGGTTTGCCCAGGGCCTGAGGGACGCCGTTCCCCTTGCGTCAAAGTCGGCTCCGGCAAGCGCCGCCTCCGCAAAACCGATCGAACGCGGTTCTCCGCCAGCCGAGGCATTCTCGCCCGCCGCATCGGTCCCGTCCACCGCCTCGGATTCCGCCGCCGCGGCGTCTTCGCCGACCTTGGCCGACATTCTGGCCGAGTCCGGCGATCTGGCCGTTCCCGCCAATCGCGCCCGCGCGGTCGAGCGCATGCGCGAGATCGAGAACGGGCGTCGCGTCGCCGCCGTTGCCGAGGCGCGCCGGCGCGGCTTGCCCGTGCGGGTGGAGCGGCCCGACGGCGTCGTCCAAGAGTTGGTCGCTTTCGAGGAGGGCAAGCCAATCTATTTCACGACCCACAACGTCAACGCCGCCATTTCCACCGGGGCACGTGCCCTCCAAGCCTCGCCCTACGGTCTCGTCGGTGCTGGAGTCACGGTAGGCGTGTGGGACGGCGGCGCGGCCCGCGCCACGCACCAGGAGTTTGCCGGCGCGCGCGTCACGGTGAAGGACGGCGCCGCCTCCATCGACCATGCCACGCACGTGTCCGGCACCATCGGCGCCGCCGGCGTGGTGGCCTCGGCCAAGGGCATGGCGCCGTCTGTCGCGATCGACAGCTACGACTGGAATTCCGACAAGACCGAGATGACCGCGCGCGCCGCCACCGCGCCCGGCCAGGCCGGCATGCTGTATATGTCCAACCACAGCTATGGCATCATCGTGGGCTGGAACTACGTCGGCGGCGCGGGCAGCCCGGCTCGACTTTGGGAGTGGAACGGAGACGGCACCACCGCGAGCGCCGCGGATTTTGATTTCGGCCGTTACAACACCTACGCGCGGGACAGCGACGCGCTCGCCTACAACGCTCCCTATTATCTTATCTTTCGCAGCGCGGGCAACGACCGCGTCGACAACCCCTCGACCGGCGAAACCGTCGGGCTTTCTCCCGGTGCCACCACGGTCGTCTCCTACGACGCCTCGCTTTACCCCAAGGGCGACGGCTCCTACCTCGGCGGTTACGGCACGGTCAGTTTCGACGCCTTGGCCAAAAACGTGATCACGGTCGGTTCCGTGACGGACGCGGTGAATGGCGGCGCGCGGGATATCTCTCGCGCCTCGGTCAGTTCTTTTTCCGCCTGGGGCCCGACCGATGACGGGCGTCTAAAACCCGACGTGGTGGCCAACGGCGACGGCGTCTACTCGTCGCTAAATGGCGGCGACGCCAGCTACGGCACCTATAGCGGCACCAGCATGGCCACGCCCAACGCCTTGGGCACGGCCGCCCTTTTGTTCGAGGATTATTCGCGGCTCTTTTCCGGCGGCGCCATGCGCGCCAGCACGCTCAAGGCCCTGCTCGTCCACACCGCGGACGATCTGGGCAACCCCGGCCCCGACTACCGCCATGGCTGGGGCCTCGTCAACGGCCAGGCCGCGTCCGATTTGATTCGCGACCACGCTTCCGCGCCGCTCAAGCGCCGCATTACGGAGGGCGTGCTCAACGCCGCCAACCTGACCGCAAACCTGGAGTTCGTCTGGGATGGCGTCTCGCCCATCCGCGCCACGCTGGCCTGGACCGACCCCGCGGGCACGGCCACCACGACCAACGACCTGCGCACCGCCCGGCTGGTCAACAACCTCGACCTGCGTGTCGTCGGCCCGACCGGCGCGACTTACCAGCCTTACGTCATGCCCTTCGTCGGCACCTGGACGCAGGCTTCCGCCGATCTGCCCGCCACGACCGGGCAAAACAACACCGACAACATCGAGCAGGTCTACCTGGCCGCACCTCCCGCCGCGGGTGTTTATCGCGTGGTCGTTTCTCTCACGGGATCACTTACCGGCACCGAGCAACGCTACTCGCTCCTGCTCACCGGCGCGGCCAACCAAACGCCGCCTCCGCCCGCGCTGCGGTTGGATTCCGTCGCGCCCGCCGTGTCGTTGCCCTGCGTCGCCAACGTCACGCTCGCCGGCGTCGGCTTCCAATCGGGCGTCGGCCTCCGCCTGCGGCGCGTGGGCCAGGCGGACATCGTGGCAAGCAACGTCCAGTTCTCGTCCACCGCGCTCTCCGGCCGCTTTGACCTCGCCGGCGCGGCTCCCGGCGCATGGGACGTGGTCGCGACCAACGCGAGCGGCGAGATCGCCACGCTCGCGGCCGCCTTCACCATTCAATCCGCCCTCTGGTGCGAGACCTTCGACGGCGCGCCCTCCGGTTGGGGCTCGGCGGCCTCCATCGGCTCGAACTCCTGGTCCCTGTCCACCGCGCAGAGTCAGAGTCCGTCCACGTCCTACTTCGCGCCCGCGCCTTCGTCCCGGACCACCGCGAGTCTTAACTCGCCTGTCGTCGCCATCCCCGCGGGGGCGAGCGCGCTCCAGCTCAAGTTCTGGCATCGTTACGCCTTCAACAACGGCGACGCCGGGCGACTCGAGCTTTCGGTCGACGGCGGCGCCACGTGGTTCGATGTCACCGACGCCGGCTCCGGCGCCTCGTTCGCGGCCGGCGGTTACAACGGCACCGTGAGCTCCTCCGGCCCGGCGAGCGGGCGCAACGAGTTCGCCGGCAAGAGCGCATGGACCGGCACTGTGTCGGCCTTCGCCGAGGTGGTCGTTAATCTCGCCGACACGGCGAAGTTCGCGGGCAAGAATTTCCGCGCCCGCTGGCGCATCGCCACCAACAGCAGCACCGCCAGCACCGGCTGGTATGTCGACAGCGTCTCCCTCTCCGGCGCGACCGGCCCGGTCAACGCTCCGCCGGCCATCGTGTCGCCCGCCGCCGCGGCGACCGGCCAGTCCGTCACCGACCCCGATGGCACCGTGTTCGCGATCATTGCCGGCTCGGAAGCCGCGCTTTCCGTCGCCGCCTCGGACGATGGCGGCGAGCCCGGGCTAATCTATACATGGAGCGCCACGTCTGCCGCCGGCGCGCCGGTGGCGTTTTCGCCCAACGCCTCCAACGCCGCCAAGGCCACGGTCGCCACCTTCGAGGCCGCGGGCGACTACGTGATCGTCGCGCAGGCGCGCGACGCGGCGGGCTTGGCCGTCTCCAGCACGCTCCATGTTCGCGTCACACCCGTGGCCGACGCGCTCACCGTCTCGCCCGTGGTGGCCTCGGTCACGGTGGGCGGCGCGCAGACTTTCTCCGCCGTCGTGCTCGACCAGTTTGGCGAGCCGCTCGCCACCCAGCCGTCGTCCTTCGCTTGGAGCGCGAATGGCGGCGGCGCCATTTCGCCGGCGGGCGTTTTCACGGCCGCCGCGGCCGGCGGACCCTATGTGATCACGGCCGCAAACGGCGGCTTCACGTCCACCGCCGTCGTGACCGTTAATCGCGCCGCGGCTGTCGTCACGCTGGGCAACTTGGCCCAAGTCGCCGACGGAACCGCGCGCGTGCCCGCCGTCACGACCACGCCGGCCGGTCTCGCCGTCGCCCTTTCCTACGACGGCGGCTCCGTCGCGCCCGTCGCGCCCGGCAGCTACGCGGTGGAGGCGGTGGTCGCCGATCCCAACTATCAAGGCTCGGCCTCCGGCGTTTTGGTGGTTCGCTCCGGTTTCGCCGCTTGGGCGGAAACGGCCGGGTTGAGCGGCCCGGGCGCCGCGCCCGGCGCCGATCCGGACGGCGATGGCTCGGTCAATCTGCTGGAATACGCCACCGGCGCCGATCCGCGCGCGCCCGGGGCCTCGTTGGTCTCGGTCGCGGTGCGCGACGGTCGCCTCGCCTTGGTTTTCCCGCGCGTCGCCGATCCCTTGCTGACCTACACGGTGGAGGGCGCCGATGATCTGACGAGCGCTTGGCAGACGGTGGCCTCGGCGGGCAACCCGTCCGCGGGCCCGGCCGTCGCGGCGGATATCGCGACGATCGCCGATGATCGTCCGCTCTCTGCCGCGCTCCGGCGTTTCCTGCGGCTGCGGGTGGGGTATTGATTCGTTCGCGAGGCGAGAATGGTCGCGGGCCGACGTGAAAAAGCCCCGGCGCCGAGGGCGACCGGGGCGAAAAGAAAACCGTGCGCGCGGGGCGCGGCGGCGCTCAGAAGTGCCAGTTGACGATGGGGAGGACCTTGTAGAGGTCGCCGTTCTCGGCATAGTTCACGAGGCCGATCTGGAGACCGTCGAGCTGGTCGGCCCAGTTGACGAAGCCGAGCTGAACGCCCTTGGCGTGGACGGCCTTGTTGAAGAGGCCGAATTGCAGGCCCTTGAAGTCGGACTCGGCCAGATTGATCCAGCCGGATTGCAGACCGGCGGAATCGGCTCCGCCGACGCGGGCGATCAGACCGCTCTGCCAGCCGGTGAACTCGCCGGCGGTGTGGGAGTAGATCCAGGACCATTGCACGCCCTTGGCGGAGCCGCCGACGAGATTGGCGCCGGGGGCCCAGCCCAGACCGACGAAATCGTTGGTGGTGGAATTGACCACGCCGAGGTCGACGCCGCTGACGTTGCGGTTTTCGCCGTAGACGAAGTCGATGCGGAGGCCCTTCACGTCCTCGCTCGCGTCGACGAGCTGAAGGTCTGGGGCGAAGAAGCCGAACTGGAACACGGCTTCGGCCTTGGCCGTGGCGGCGCCGGCAAGGATGGCAAGGCTGCTGAGCAGGGTGGGGAGGGTTTTGCGTAGGGTCATGGCGAAACGGAGCAAACCACTTCCCCTCGGGAGGTCAAAGGACGGATTTTGAGATGGTTGTAAATTTTAACGGCCGTCTTTTGCCCTTGAGTTTTGGGCCGCGACGGCCGGGCAAAGTCGCGCGTGGTCGGCAAGCCTACCGCCGGCGGCGCGCGTCTTGCGTATTCGCGGGGCCTTCCTTTCTACTCTTTCGCCATGTCCGCTTCCGTCGCTCCCGCCAAACTTGTCGCCTTGCTCCACGGTCCCGACCAGCCCGGTCTCGTCGCGCGGGTCTCGGGTTGGATTTTTGAGCGTGGCGGTAACATCCTGCACGCCGATCAGCACCGCGACATGGAGGCCGGGATTTTTTTCCAGCGCGTGGAGTGGGTGCCGCCCGCGGGCGCGGACGTGGCGGCGATGAGCGCCGAGTTTGAGAACTTCGCCCACGGGCTGGGCATGAACCCCCGCGTCGCGCGCAGCGATCGTCGTCCGCGCGTGGTGTTGTTCGTTTCCAAGTTCGACCACTGTTTTCACGATCTGATCCTGCGCTGGAAGAGCGGCGACTATGCGGCCGATTTCATCGCGGTGGTCTCGAATCATCCCGATCTGGCCGAGGCCACTCGCGGCTACGGGCTGCCTTACCATCATATCCCGGTCACCGCGGCAACCAAGGCCGAGGCCGAAGACCGCCAGCTGGCGCTCTTGAGCGAGCTTGGCGCCGATCTGGTGGTCATGGCGCGCTACATGCAGGTGCTTTCGGCGGAGTTTCTCCGGCAGGGGCCGCCGGTCATCAACATCCACCACTCCTTCCTGCCCGCCTTCGCCGGCGGTCGGCCTTATCACCAGGCCTACGAGCGGGGCGTGAAGCTCATCGGCGCAACCGCGCACTATGCCACGGCGGTGCTGGACGACGGTCCGATCATTCAGCAGGACGTCGCCCGCGTCACCCACCGCCAGGATGTGTCCGACCTCATTCGCCTCGGGCGCGATTTGGAGCGCCTGGTCCTGGCGCAGGCCGTGCGCGTTCACTTGGAGCAGCGGGTCTTGGTCTACGGCAAACGCACCGTGGTCTTTGATTAAAACCCGGCTGGAGAGCCGTTTGCCCAAGTCGCTTGGCGCAAGGGGCTTAAAAGGAAACAAATCGCGGCTTTACGGCGGCGGGGCGGGGTGCTTTGCTGCCGCCCTTTTCTTTCCCCCGCATGGCCGCCTCCGCTAACCAGAACACCTCCCGCACCTCCGGCGATGATCGCAATCTAGTGACCATCGACGAGAACTACCTCGCGCCGTCCTTGGAGGATCGTGCCATGATCTT
Organism: Opitutaceae bacterium; assembly: GCA_027482505.1. Taxonomy (GTDB): domain Bacteria; phylum Verrucomicrobiota; class Verrucomicrobiia; order Opitutales; family Opitutaceae; genus IMCC26134_A. The sequence goes on from JAIXVY010000377.1 coordinate 7,047, forward strand.
CTGGGAAAAGCACGGCCGCACCGTCACCGCGATCATCGTGGTGGCCGTCGTCGCCCTCGTGGGCCGCTGGGCTTTCGATCAATTCGCCGAGCGCCGCGAGCGGGCGATCTCCGCCGAGTATGCCGAGGCCAAAGACGGAGCCGCCTTGCGCGCCTTCGCCGACGCCCGTCCGGCCGCGCCGCTGGCCGGAGTGGCCCGCCTG
>JAIXVY010000215.1 GCA_027482505.1 Opitutaceae bacterium
AGGAACGACTTGAGGCGCGACACGCTGAGGTATTCCAGCGGGTCGCCTCCTTGAATCGTCTCCTCGGGCGGCAGATGTCCGTTCGAGCCCGGGGGATGAGCCGGGGGCGGGAGAGGAGGCGTTGCGATCACGAGCGGCCCCTCCCTTGGTAGGCGGGACGCGCGTAGTCGCGACGGACTCCTCCGTCCTGACCCTGGTTACGGTGGCGGTTGTGGCCGGCGCCGCTGCCGGCGTGGCCGTGGGTTTCCAGCAGTTCATCGATGAGCCCCGAGGCTTGCAGTTTGTTGAGCTGTTTTACCCCGGCTCCGAAACGCTGGCGGGCCAGCGCGTCGACCTCGCCTTTGTCCAGCGAGTGCTCGGTGACGATCTTGAGGATCAGGTCCCGCTGCTTGTCCGAACAGCGCCATGCTTCCTCGTCGGAGGACGGCGCGGTGCTGGTGTGGACGTTGGGCTGCGAGGCCTTGGTGGTGTTCTGTGCGAGGCTCGCGAGCGAGGGCTGCGTGCCGACCGGGTCGCCGGGGACGTAGCCCGGCTTCACGATCTGCGCGTCCACCGCCTGCTGGAGCCGGGCATAGAGATCCGAGCTCGCCTGGGACACTTGGGAAATGTCCGTAAGCTCCGCGCTCACCTCCACGCTGTATTGGTGCGAAGAAAACTGAGGTAGCCCCAGCTTCTTCGCGTAGTTGGCCTTCAAAAGTATGGCCATGAGTTATGGTCCTTTCCTAAACCGACCGCGCTAGATACGAAAAAGCCCCGGCTGCGGTCGCAGGCCGGGGCGAATGAATGGGACGAAGATGTCCTACTCAGAGGTATATAACACGGTTCAGAGGGCCGTTGCGGGAGTGGCACTTAGGAAATAAACCTTTCACAGTCATTTTCACAGTTTCAGACCAAAATACCCTTAAATCCGGGAAATCTCGGTTAATTTCCATTAATGGGTAAAAGCCCGCAAATGGCTGCGGGTTAATCAATTGAAACTTCAATTAATGTATCGGAATTCTCGATACTGCCTTACGATACCGCTGCTCTACCACTGAGCTACATCGGCGTGGCCAAGAGGAGCACGGGAACAAACTCGCCCTCGATGGCAGGGCAAGCTTCTTTCCCCGGCCGCCCGACTTCTTTACCGCCTTCCCCCTTCGCCCGATGCCGCCGCTTTCCACCGATCTCTTCGACTACTCGCTGCCCGAGCGCCTCATCGCCCAGACTCCGGCCGCGCGCCGAGACGCCTCGCGCCTGCTCGTCGTGCATCGCGACACCCGTCGCCTCGAGCACCGCGTCTTCGCCGACATCGGCGACTACCTCCGCCCCGGCGACACGCTCTTTCGCAACAACGCCGCCGTCCTCCCCGCCCGGCTCCTGGCCCACCGTCCCACCGGCGGCGCCGTCGAGTGCCTGCTTCTTCGTCCGGCCGCCTCGGGCGATGAAAACGACTGGTGGTGCCTGCTTCGCCCCGGAAAAAAACTCCCCGTCGGCGCCACGTTCGGCGTCGCTGGCGCCTTCACCGGCACGGTGCGCGAAAAGGACGCCGAGGGGGCCGCGCGCGTGACCTTCGCCTGCGCGCCGGGACCCGACGCCGCGCCCGCGTCCATCGTCGCCGTGGCCAATCGCCTCGGCGAGGTGCCCTTGCCGCCCTACATCGAGCGCCAGCACACTCCCGAGGAACGCGCCGCCGATCTGGAGCGTTACCAGACAGTCTACGCCGATCGCCGCCGCCAGGTAGCCGCCGCCGCGCCCACCGCCGGTCTGCATTTTACCCCCGAACTTCTGGAAAAACTCGCCGCCGCCGGCGTGCGCTCGGCCGACCTCACCCTCCACGTCGGCCTCGGCACCTTCAAACCCATCGCCACCGCCAACATCGAGGAGCACGCCATTCACCGCGAGATCTACGAGGTGCCACCCGCCACCCAGCTCGCCGCGCTCAAGCCCGCGCCCGGCACCCGCCGCGTCGCCGTCGGCACCACCAGCGTGCGCACGCTGGAGGACTTCGCCCGCAAGCATCCCGGCGGCTCGCCCAACCCCGCCCAGACCTACCTCGACGAGGCCGCCATCTACCTCTACCCGCCGATGCGCTTCGCCGCGGTCGACGCGCTCGTAACCAACTTCCACCAGCCGCGCTCGACCCTGCTCTGCCTCGTCAGCGCCTTTCTCGCCCCGGGCTCCGACGCGGGCATCGCCTGGCTGAAGGAAATCTACGCCGAGGCCGTCTCCCGCGAGTATCGGTTTTTCAGCTACGGCGACGCCATGCTCATAATCTGAGCTTCGGGCGTGACGGGCCGTTGGCGCCGGAAACCGGCGCGGCCGCTTGCACGCCGCGCGCGAAGCGCTTGCATTGACGGCACATGAGCGAGCCCGCCGCCCTGCCCCCCGTCAGCACCATCGCCGCCTGGCGCGTCCTCCTCCGCGGCGCCGGCGTGCTGCTCGCCCTGTTCACGTTCTGCTTCTGGGCCGCCAAGGGCTACCACCGCGGCTGGACCCAAAACCAGGTGCCGGTGAAACAGGTCGATCCCGTCACCGAGCTCGAATTCGTGACATACGAGAAACGTTTCGTGCCGGGCCTCGACTACCTCGGCGGCGGCGTCTTCGTGGGCGCGCTGCTTTTGGGCGCAACCTTTCTCGGCCGCCGCAGTCCCAAACCGCCTTCCGCCTGAGTTTTTTCATCACCCAAACCCATCCCGCCAACATGACCCACGCCCTGCGCTCCATCGCCTTCGCCGGCTTCACCATCATCACCGCCGTCGCCGCCCCCCGGACCTTCGACTTCAAGGATCCGAAAGGCGTCAACGCGATCCAGTTCCAGCTCGACTCCGTGCTCGAGCCCATCGCCGGCACCGCGTCCGACGTCACCGGCCAGGTGACCTTCGACTCCGCCGACGTCGCCTCCACCCGAGGCGAGATCGAGGTCGCCGCCAAGTCGCTCAAGGTGCCCAACGACACCATGACCGAGCACCTCGTCAGCGCCGGCTGGGTCGACGCCGGCAAGCACCCGGAGATCAACTTCGAGTTCGCCAAGCTCGACGACGTGAAGTCGACCGGCGAGGGCAAGTGGACCGCCGTCGCCAACGGCAAGTTCACCCTCAAGGGCGTGACCAAAGAGGTCTCCGTCCCCGTGACCCTCAGCTACCTCCCCGGCCAGGCCGGCAAGCGCATCAACAAGCCCGAGCTAGGCGGCGACCTCCTCGTCGTCCGCGGCAATTTTTCCATCGCCCGCGCCGACTTCGGCATCAAGCCCGGCCAAAACGAGGACAAGGTCGCGCCGGTCATCCAGCTCACCTTCGGCCTCGTCGGCACCGCGCCCCAGTCCTGAGCGAGCCCTCGGTCCCAGTCTTGCAATAATCCCCAGCCGCGTCGCCCCGACGCGGCTTTTCTTTTTCCCACCGGTCCACACATTTCTCCCTCTTCATGACCGACGACGAACTCCAGACGCTCATCGACGACGCCACCTTCGACCACGCGATGGGCGACGCCGACGCCGCGCTCGCCAAGCTCGCCCGCGCCACCGAGAGCGCCCCCTCCTCCTTCGCGGCCTGGCACGCCCTCGCCGAGGTCAACTTTCAGCTTCGTCGCCTCGATCCCGCGCTCGCCGCCGCCCAGCGCGCGCACGCCCTCCGCGCCGACGATCTCTTCATCAACACCACCCTCTCGCGCATCTGGATGGAAAAGGGCGACAAGCCCATGGCTGAAAAATTCGGCGCCCAGGCCAAGATCCTGGGCTGGAAAGACCAGCTCCAAAACCCCTCCGCCCACGAAGGCGGCTTGAAGTAGCCGGGCAGCTTCAGGCCTCCGCGACTGCCGCGGCCTGTCGTGTTGTCACCCATTGTGCCAGCGGAAGCGCACCGCGCACCGGCTTAAGCGATTGCCCCGGGCCGCCGACCGGGCTTTTTTAGGTGCATGGCCTTGGCCCCTACCCTCTCGGCCCTCGCCGCCGCGGCCGGCTGCGGCGCGCTCATCGGCAGCATACGGCAGTGGAGCGACCAGACTCGCCGCGCCGAGTCCGGCGCCGACTTCGGCGGCGTGCGCACCCACACGCTCTGGGCGCTGCTCGGCTGCCTCGCCGCCGCCTTTCCCTGGGCCCTGCCCGTCGTGCTCCTGCTCGTCGCCGCCCACCTCATCGCCCTGCGCTGGACTCCGTCCGCCAGCCGCGCGCCGGGCGGCACCGGCTTCGCAGCCGCCCTCGTCACCGTGCTCGTCGGCGCGCTCATGGCCGCGGGCTCCACTCGCGCCGCCGCGCTGGTGACGGCGCTCACCGTCGTGCTGCTCGGGCTAAAACAACCCATCCATGACTGGACGCGCCGCTTCACCCCGGACGACATTCGCGCCGCCCTGCAATTCGCCGCCATCACCGGCATCGTCCTGCCTCTCGTGCCCAACCAGCCGCTCGACCCCTGGGGCGCGCTCAACCCGTGGAAAATCTGGCTGATGGTCGTCTTCATCTCCGGCCTGGGCTTCGCCGGCTACCTGGCGATGCGCCTGCTCGGCGCGCGCGCCGGCCTGGGTGTCACCGCCCTGCTTGGCGGCGTGGCCTCCAGCACCGCCAGCACGCTAGCCTTTGCCCGCCGCAGCCAGGCCGAGCCCGGGCTCGCCGCCCACCACGCCTTCGCCACCGTCACCGCCTGCACCGTGATGTTGCCACGCGTCATCCTCGCCATCGCGGTGTTCAGCCCCGCGCTGGCTTGGTCGTTGATAGGGCCCTTCGCGGCCATGGCCGCGCCCGCCGCGCTCTTCGTGATCGGCTTTGCGCTGCGCCGTCCCGCCGCCGGCGGGGTCGAGGCTCCCGCGATGGGCAATCCGCTGGGCCTCGGCACCGCGATAAAATTCGCCGCCCTCTACGCCGGCATCGGCCTTCTGGTGAAACTCGCCCTCGCCCAGGACTGGCAGGCCGGCCTGCTCCCGCTCAGCTTCGTCTCCGGTCTTACCGACGTGGACGCCATCGCGCTCAACGTCGCCCAATCCGCACGCGACGGCACCCTCGACCCTTCGATCGCCACGCGCGCCGTGCTGCTCGCCGCCGCCGCCAACTCGCTGCTCAAGGCCGGCCTGGCCTGGGGCATCGGCACGCCGCGCTACCGCGCCTCGGCCGCCGGCGTGCTCGTGGCCACCGCCGCGGTCGGGGCGGGCCTCGCGCTTTTTGTCTGAACGACTCAGCCCGCGAGCGCCTTCGCCACGTCTTTCGCGAAGTAGGTGAGGATCAGGCCCGCCCCGGCCCGCTTGATCGCGAGCAACGACTCGTCTCGCGTGCGCTCCAGGTTCAGCCAGCCCATGCGCGCCGCGGCGTGGATCTGCGCATATTCGCCCGAGACCTGATAGGCGGCGAGAGGCAGGTCGCTGCGTTCGCGCACATCGCGGATGATGTCGAGGTAGGCACCGGCGGGCTTTACCATGAGAATGTCCGCGCCCTCCGCCGTATCGAGCGCCGCCTCGATCATGGCCTCGCGACGGTTGGCGGGATTGAGCTGGTAGGTCGCCTTGCTCAGCAGCTTCGTGCCCGCCGCCTGCGCGCTGCCCACCGCGTCGCGGAAGGGGCCGTAGTAGGCGGAATTAAACTTCACCGAATACGCGAGGATCGCCGTCTCCGAAAAACCTTCCGCGTCCAGCGCCGCGCGAATCGCGCCCACCCGGCCGTCCATCATGTCGCTCGGGGCCACGAAATCCACGCCCGCCCGCGCCTGCCGCACCGCCATCGCGGCGAGTCGCGCGACCGTGCGATCGTTGTCCACGTCGTCGCCCGCCGCGTTGAGCACGCCGTCGTGGCCATGCGAGGTGTAGGGATCGAGCGCCACGTCGGTGATGACCACGAGTTCCGGCACGGCCTTCTTCACCGCGCGCACCGCGCGCAGGATCAGCCCGTCCTCGTTCAACTCTTCGGTGCCCTCGGCGTTCTTGAGCTTCGGATCGAGCTTCGGGAAAAGCGCCACCGCCTTCACGCCGAGCTTCCACAGCGCGCGACACTCCTTCACGAGGTCGGCGATGTTCAGCCGATATTGCCCGGGCATCGAGGCGATCTCCTCCGGCGCGGGCTTCCCGTCCACGACGAAGAGCGGCGCGATCAGGTCGGCGGCGCGCAGCCGCGTCTCCTCGACCATCAGGCGGCGCGCCGCCGAGCGACGCAGGCGACGGGGACGAACCGGCAGATCAAGCTTGAAGGAATCGGGCGAGGACATGGCGAAGGATGGAAAAACGCCGCCCAGCCAAGCCCCGCACGGTTGGTCGCGCCAGCGCGATTTGCGCCGCAGGGCGGAGACACGACGAGCCAAGCCCTTCCGCGTTGCGCGAGTAGCCCCTGCGGTTACGTTTGCAGTTTGCTAAAAAAAGCTAAAACCAAACCGCAGCCGACGGCGTATAGGAGAATGTCAACCATACCGACTCCCGCCAATCCCACCGTCCCATGAAAACCCGCATCGCACTACCCGCCGCCTTCGTTTGCCTGAGCTTGGCCGCCGCCCGCGCGGATGACGCGCCCGGCGTAGTCCTCGCTCCGGAACTCCCCGTTCAGACCGAGGTTTCCGTGATACCCGAGATCGCCATTTGCACCCTGGTTCCCGCAGAGGTTAAAGCGGAATTGGTCCACGAAGTGGTCGACGGCGTGCTTCCTGCCTGCGACCTGCCTTTGCCGGTCGATGAGACCGACCTCGGGGGCATCGTCACCGACCCCGTGATCCTGGTCGATCCCGTCGTCATCCCAGTCGAGCCCGTCGTCTTTGATCCCTCCGAGCAGCCTGTCGCCGTGGATTCCGACGCAACCACGACGGTGCATCTCACCGGTTCCGAGGTCCAGCGCGGCGAAGAACTCGTCGATCCGTCCCTGGCCTACGCCACCGGCGGACCCGCGCCGGAAGTCGCGCTCGCCTCGGCGGTGGTCGCCGGCACCGAAGCCGCGACCGCCCTTCGAGTCGACGTCGCAACAACCGCGGCCTTGGCCAAACCGGAACTCACCATCACCCGCTCCGGTGGCGATGTAATCATCGGAGACTAACACGCCCGGCCGGGCGAATCGCCTCTCTGGCGCCGGGTCCGCGCTGCGCGCGGACCCGGCGTCGTTTTTGTCCACGCGTCACCACCGCCGCACCGCACCACGTCGATGCCCACGACAAGCACCCGGTCCACCCCGCCCGCCCCACGCATCGTCCGCTTCTCGCGCGGCGCGCTCGCGCCCGTCGCCATGCTGGCCCTGGCCTGGGCGCTGGCGTCGCCTCTCGCGGCCGCGCCGGGCGGGGCCGCCTCGGCATCGCCCGAGACAACGCCCGGAGAGGAGATCCTCGTGGCGGCGCTGGAGGAACTGGTCGTGGCCGCCGACGCGGCCGGCGCGCTGGCCTCTCCCCAAGGCGCGGAACGCGCCGTGCGCATCCTCGGCCTGGAGCCCGAACTGGAGGCCAGACTGGTCTCGGCCACCCGCCCCTACCTCGGCCGGCCGGTGACAAAGGCGCTTCTGGAGGACCTGCGCGCGACGGTGGAGTCCGCCGGCCAGGGCTCCTACGTAGCGCGCTTCCCCAGGCAATCCATCGGCAAAGGCAGGATCGTGCTCGCGCTTGCCCCGAAGCCCGAATTCGCGTCCGAAGCCGCACGGGGGGCCGAGGGCGGATCGCCCGCCGGGGTCGTGCCTCTTTTGCGCGCTTCCGCGCCTGCGGGGCAAAGGAGCTATTTCGCAGGAATCGACAACCAGCTCAGCCGCCGCCTGGGTGACGAGCGCCTCTACGCCGGCGCGCGCTGGGGCGGCCTGCTTGATCCGCGTCATTCCCTGGGCCTGCTCATCGTCACTTCTCCGGACCCCCGGCGCTACCGCGGTGGCAGCGTCAACAACGGCTTTGCCTTCTCGGACGCATGGCGCCTCGACCTCGGCGTCGCGGGCAGCGTCACCGAAGTCGAAGAAGGCGCGCGCGAAAGCCGCGGCCAACTCGCCACGGTCGAGCCCCGTTTGACGCGACGTTTCGCCCTCGGCGGGCGCGCCTGGCACGAGGCCCGGCTGGGCGCGGAGTGGCGCGAATACGACGTCGAGGTCACGCAGGGAACCGCGGACCGCCGCTTTTCCCTGCCAGGATTCCTGATCCAGCCCGGCTGGGCCCTCCAACTCCCCGACAAGCGAGGGCAAACCCGCCTGGACCTCGACCTGGACTTGAGCCCCGGCTGGCTCGGAAACGACGCCGACCACCGCGACTTTGGCGCCCGCGACAACGACTATGTCATCTTTCGCGCCCAGCTCTCGCGCGCCACTCGCGTCGGACCCTGGGGAACCTTGGTCTTCCGCGCCGCCGCCCAGCTCGCCGATCAGGATGTCCCCTCCCTCGACCACTACTACGCCAGCGGCCAGTCCGGGGTGCGGGGCTACGACGAGAACCGCCATCACGGCTCGAACGCCTGGTTCGCCTCGATGGAACAACAAGGCCCCTCTTTCCAGCCAGGCCCGGATTGGCGCGTCCAACCCGTGCTCTTTTTCGACGCGGCCGATTTCCCCGGCGAAACAACGGCCGACTCCATCGCCGGCGCGGGCGGCGGGCTCAGGATCTCGGCGGGGGCGCATCTCGTGCTCAGGCTCGACGCCGCCTGGGTCGTGGGCCACCGCGCGACGCAAGACGAGGCGGGAGCGGTGCATTTCTCCGCCAGCCGGCGCTGGTAGTCGCCCGCCGGGCTTCGCATGGCCTGCCCAGGCATGAAAGACGACTCAGCCCACGCTCCGCCCGGACTCGAAACGCTTTCGGCCGCGCGCTCGCGCGAGGAATTCATCGCGGACGACCTCATCCGGCGCATGGTCGCCGGCGACCCGCAGGCGCTGCGCGACCTTTACGAGCTCTGGGCGCCCACCCTCCTCGGCATCGCGCTTCGCCTGTTGCGGGATCGCACCTTGGCCGAAGAGGCGGTGCAGGACGCCTTTGTCCGCATGTGGCGCAGGGCCGCCGACTACGACCCGGCGGCGGGACGTCCCTTTGTCTGGGCCTACTCCATCCTGCGCGGGCTCTGTCTGGATCGCCTGCGAAAAAACACCCGCCAAAAACGGGGCGGCGACATCAGATTCGAGACCATCTCCGGAATCGAAACCGATCAGGGCGCCGCCTCGGAATTGATCTGCCGGGAGGTCGCCGAACAAATCGCGCGCGGGCTGGCCGCCTTGCCCGAGGCCGAGCGCCGCTGCCTGGAGCTGTATATCTTCCAAGAATTCACCCAGCAGGAAATCGCCGACCAGACCAGTTCGCCTCTGGGCACCATAAAAACCCGCGTCCGGCGCGCCCTGCGCACCCTGCGCGAAATCATCGATCGCCATGCCTGAAGAAACGCCGCCCCCTCCACGCGAAACCAGCGCCGCGGCGTCCGACGCCCCGTGGCACGACTTGGTCTGCGCCGCCATCGCCCGCCGCGGCTCCCCGCGTGTGCGCGCGTCCGCCCGACTGCGGTCCAGGATCGAACGCGAGCTGGGTTTCCCCCCCTCGCGGACCGTGCTGCGCGCCCGCTTATGGCTGGGCGCCGCCGCCGCCGCCGCCTGCGTCTGCCTGCTGTTCGGTCCGTTGACCCATACGCCCGCCGCGCGCCTCGCCGCCCCGCTTCCATCCGCCCCCCAGGCGACTCTCGCCGCCGCGGAAGAGCGTCCGGCCGAGCCCCCGCTCGGTCTCGCGCCGGATGCGAGCGGCCCTTTCGCGCAACCCGCAGCAATCGCGGCCGACGCGCCTGCTCCGGGATCGCGCAACCCGCTCCAAAACCCGACGACGCCAGCCTCGCCCGGACGGGATTCGAACCACTACGTCCACCATGAGATCGCCTCTCGCCCCGCCGACTCGTTCCCCGGTTTGGCCGGAGGCGGTCGCGGCGGCGCGCAGAGCACGGAGACCGGCCGGGAGCATCCGACACTCGAAAGCGACTACTACGTGGCCGGGCTGGCCGCGGCCGCCCTCCGGCTCCCCAGCGACTTCAACCCCTACGATCAATCCTCGCAACCGGTCGCATGGACGGATTGGCTGACCGGCCACGAACGGGGCATGGAGATGTCTCCCGAGGAATTGCTCGCCATTAACGAAGTCCGGGCAGTCTTGGCGGAAGACTCCGCCATCGCCGCCGGCGCGCCCGCCGCCGTCATGGACACGGACGCCGCGGCGGCGTCCGCACCCGCCATCTCGGCGTCGCCCGCGCTATCGGGGGACGAACCGCCCGCCGCCCTCCCGCCTGCGATCAGCACGCCGGAATAGCATCGCTCCGACGCCGGGCGGACGGACGCAAACGAGCCGGAAGGCCTCCCGGCTCGTTTGGAGCCGCAAAGCCGTCCGCCGCGGTTTCCGCTCTTGAACCGACGCCGCGCAGACCTTTTTCTGCACGTTCACGGATTCAGATGCCCACGCCCGCCACACGTTTCAGCACCGCTTGCGCCCGGGAGGTCGCCACCTGGCGAACTACGGGGCCGCGCGTCGCCGTGTGAGCGCCCTGCCCCGCCGGCGGCTTTTCCATGTTTGCGTAGCGAGACGACGAAGTCGTTTCGCCGAACGTTTTCCGCGCCGACAGCCTCTGTTCCCGACCATGCCGATTCAACTTTTCGACTCCCTTTCACGCAATTCCCGCGAACTGCGCCCCTCCCAGCCCGACGGCGTCTACCGCTTCTACAACTGCGGCCCGACCGTCTACGCGCCCGCGCACATCGGCAACTTTCGCACTTTCGTGGTCAACGACCTCCTGCGCCGCCTCCTCGAGCTCGATCTCGGCAAGGACAAGGTGAAGCACGTCCGCAACCTCACCGACGTCGACGACAAGACCATCCGTCGCTCCCGCGAAGAAGGCCGCTCCCTGGCCGAGGTCACCAAACAGTGGACCGACAAGTTCCACGCCGACTGCGCCGCGCTCAACTGCCTCCCGCCCCACGTCGAGCCCACCGCCACCGGGCACATTCCCGAGCAGGTCGACATGATCGCCGCCCTCGAAAAGCGCGGCCACGCCTACCGCACCGAAGACGGTTCGGTTTATTTCAAAGTCTCCTCCTTCCCCGGCTACGGCGCCCTCTCCCGCGTGAAGGAACGCGAGCTGCGCGTCGGCTCCGCCCTCGCCAACAAGCCGCAAACCCACGACGCCGACGAGAAGGAGGACGGCTCCGACTTCGCGCTCTGGAAAGGCCGCAAGCCCGAGGACGGCGACAACTTCTGGCCCTCGCCCTGGGGTCAGGGCCGCCCCGGCTGGCACATCGAGTGCAGCGCGATGAGCAAAAAGCATCTCGGCGACACCATCGACCTCCACACCGGCGGCGTGGACCTGCTCTTCCCCCATCACGAAAACGAGATCGCCCAGAGCCAGTGCTGCAACGGCACGACCTTCGCCCACCA
>JAIXVY010000492.1 GCA_027482505.1 Opitutaceae bacterium
CGCGCCGGCCCCGGGGCCGAGGCGACGCCGGAGCGGGCGGGGTTCGCCCTGGAGGCCTGCTCCGGCGTCCCGCCCGGAAGCGTCGCGCCGGCCTGCGAGGGGCGAGACCGGTTTCTCGCCGGCGTCTTTCGCGGGCGGGTCGCGGTGCGGCGCGCCGACGCGCCCGAGGAGGTGGGCGAGGCCGGATTTCCTCCCACGCGCAGCTATATCGCCGTGCCCGTCGTGTCGCGATCGGGCGAGCTGCTGGGCGGCCTGTTTTTCGGCCATGCCGAGCCCGGCCGTTTCGACGCGCGCGCCGAGCGGGTGCTCGCCGGCCTCGCCGCCCAGGCGGCGGTGGCGATGGACAACGCGCGGCTCTACGAATCCGCCCAGCGGGAAATCGCGGAGCGCGCGCGCACCGAGCAGCGCCTGCGCGAGAGCGAGGCGCGGCTTCGCGCCTCTCTGCAGGCCGCGGCCCTCGGGGCGTGGGAATTCGACGCGCGCGAGGAGCGGGTGACGCTGGACGAGCGGGCGCGCGCGCTGCTCGCGCCCGGCGCGGCCGAGCGGATATCGCTGGAGGAGTTCGCCGCGCTGGCGCCGGCCGACGGCGCCGGGGGCAGGCTGGAGCTGCTCCGGCGCGTGTGCCGCGGAGAGGCCGAACGCTACGACGCGGAGTATCGCGCGGTCGGCTCCGGCCGCTGGGTCCGGGCCAGCGCCAAGCCCGTCCGCGATGGAGCGGGCTTTTCGGTGGGCGCGGTGGGCGCCCTGCTCGACATCACCGATCTGGTGCAGGCGCGGGCCACCACCGACGAGCGACGGCGCGAGCTGCAGCGATTGGTCGACGAGCGCACCGCATCGCTGCACCAGGCGATCACCCAGATGGAGGAGTTTTCCTACGCGGTCTCGCACGATCTCCGCGCGCCGCTGAGGGCCATCCACGGCTACGCCGAGGCCATCCTCGAGGATTGCGGAGACCGGCTGACGCCGCGTTGTCGCCGGCATGTCGAGCGCATCCTCGCCGCGGGCGTGCGTATGGATCGCCTGACGCTCGATGTCTTGAACTATGGGCGGATCGCGCGCGAGCCGGCTCCGCTTTCCGTGGTGTCTCTCGACCGGCTGGTGGGCGAGGTTGTCGGGCGGCACGCCGAGGCGTGTCCGGCGGAGAACATCACGGTGGAGCGTCCGCTGCTTCCGGTGCGCGCCAACGAGCCTTTGCTGGCGCAGGTGGTTTTCAACCTGCTGGCCAACGCCTTCAAATTCGCGGTGGAGGGCAGACCCCCGCGGGTAAGGGTCTGGACCGAGCCGCGGGGCGCGGAGGTCAGGCTGTGGTGCGAGGACAACGGCATGGGCATACGGCCCGAGCATCACGCGCGCATCTGGGGCGTGTTCGAGCGCATCCACCCGCCGGAGCGTTTCGAAGGCACGGGCATAGGGCTGGCCATCGTGCGAAAAGCGGTCGAGCGCATGGGCGGAGGCGCCGGGGTGGAGTCCGACGGGCGCAACGGCAGCCGCTTCTGGGTGCAGTTGCCCGCGCCGTGAGCCGCGCCGCGTGGTGCCCCCGGCCGGACTCGAACCGGCACGGACTTTCGCCCAAGGGATTTTAAGTCCCGTGTGTCTACCAATTCCACCACGGGGGCGTGGTCGAAGCGCGCCAAGGCTCGGGCCGCGCCGGCGTCCGCGTCAATCGCGACCTGCGGCGCCCGGTATCTTGGGCGCGTCCTGCCGTTGTCGGCCGTGCCATGCCCGGCGCGCCATTATAGCGTAATGCGTCCGCTTCCGCCTAGCCGCCGCGGTTGGGGGGGAGAAAGGCGCGGCGCCGGTAGCGTTCCGGGCTGTCGCCGTAGCGCGCGCGGAACAACTTGTAAAAGTGCCCCAGGTTTTCGAGGCCGCAGTCGGCGACGATATCCAGCACGGCCCGCTCCGTGGTGCAGAGCTGCTGCGCGGCGTAGGCCAGGCGGGCCTCGTTCACCACGCCCGTGGGCGTCTTGCCGAGGTGGCGGCGCATCGCCCGCGCGAGATGCTCGGGGGTGCAGCCGGCCAGGCGGGCGAATTCGCGCGTGCCGCGGGCGAAGTGCCGGGGCTGCTGCATGGCGGCGAGCGAGTCCGTCAGCCAGGCGGGGGGGCGGCCGGAGTCGTTCTTGCCCTCGCGATGGGCGATCAGGGAAAGCACCCCGAGGAGAAAGGCCTCGGCGGCCAGCATGTCGCGCGCCCCCGCCGCCAGATCGCGGCCGAGGACGCGCAGCCGATCGAGCTCGGCGGCGTCCAGGCACCACTCGCGGGCCCGGTGGTCCTTCGACGCGAAGAAGACGGGCCGGCGTCCCAGCCGGCGGGTCCAGAGTTCGCTCCAGAGCGCGCGGGGAAAGGCGAAGTTGATGAAGCGCACCATTCCGCCCGGCCGGGCGGCCGCGAAACCGTGCACGTCCTCCGCCCGCGCCAGCACGAGCAGCCCCGGCGAGAGGTGGCGCCGCTCCCCGTTCACCACTTGCAGGCCCTCGCCTTCCTCCACCCAGAACAGCTCGTGAAAATCGTGGGAGTGCAGGTTTGGGCGCTCCGTGTGGTGGGTGTATTGCCAGTGCGCGTAAGTGCAGACCTGCCCCGCGGGCAAATGGGCGAGCGTGAGAATGCGCATCAATATAACGTAACCAAACGTCAGGCCGCGGCAAGACCCGGGCCGCGCGAGCTGGTAGGCTGGGGGGCATTTTCCCATGTTGCCCGCCAATCCCCTGCTTCAGCTCGTTCCCGCGCGCGTCTCGGCCGCGCTCAATCGCGTCCGCGGTCTTGTGTGGCGCGAAGTCGCGCGTGTTTCCGACATTCGGGCCACGGCCGCCGCGCCGGTCCACCGCACTTTCGCCGAGGCGAAGCGCGAGCCGCTGGCGCCGGTGGCGACGCCGGCGCATTGGGGAAAGCTCTGGGACCAGCGTTGGTTCAAGCTCGTCCTCCCCGCCGCGCTGCGCGGTCGCGGGGATCTCTATCTCGCGTGGAACGACCAGGCCGAATCCACCCTGTATGTCGACGGCCGACCGCACTACGGCTTCGACGTCGCGCACAAGCAGGCGCCTCTGCCCGCCGGCTCGCGGGAACTGTGGATCGAGGGCGTGGTTTGCCAGACTGGCGTCTGGCATCCCGACGCCACCGGACTGGATGCGGCCGGCTCCCGCCTCGACGGCGCGCGCATCCTGGAACGCGACGAGGCCCACTGGGGACTTTACCACGACCTGCTGGCGCTCGACGGACTGGCGCGCGAGGAGCTGCGGACGTTTTTCGGCGAGGATTCGGTCAAGTTCGGCGGCTTCGGCGAGCGTCCCGTCCTGCACAAGGTGTCGCCCTTGCTGCGTCGCCTGCTGCGCGGCCTGGAGGAGGGGCTGGACGCCTATGAGACCGGCGGAGCGGCGGCCGCGCGCCGCCGCCTCGCGCGGCTCTTCCGCGAGCTGCCCGCCGCGCCGACGGCTACGCGCGCCCTGCTGACCGGCCACGCCCACATCGATCTGGTGTGGCTCTGGCCCGAGAAGGTCGGGGAGTTCAAGGCCGTGCACACCTTCGCCACCGCGAACCGGTTGTTCGAGCGCTACCCCGAGTTTCGCTTCGGTTACAGCCAGCCGGCGAGCTACGCCGCGGTGGGTCGCCGCGCGCCCGCCCTGCTCGCGGAGGTGAAAAAGCGCATTCGCGAGAAACGCTGGGACGCGATCGGCGCCACCGAGGTCGAGAGCGACACCCTGCTCGCCTGCGGCGAGGCGCTGGCGAGGAGTTTCCTGGTCGGCCAGCGGCGCTTCGCCGAGCTGCGCGGCTCGCCTTCGCGCCTGCTTTGGCTGCCCGATGTGTTCGGCTACGCGCCCTGCCTGCCCCAGCTCATGCGCGAGACCGGCGTCGAGTATTTCTACACCACCAAGCTCGCATGGTCGGGGCTCACCCGGTTTCCGCACAGCAGCTTCGTGTGGCGCGGGCACGACGGGAGCGAGGTGGTCTGCCACATCAGCCACGAGGGCGGCTACAACCAGCAGGCCACGGCCGGGCAGCTCCGGCTCGGCGAGCTCGCGCATCGGCAGAGCGACACGCACCCCGAGTTCATCGCCCCGACCGGCTTTGGCGACGGCGGAGGAGGAGTGACGGAGGAAATGTGCGAGCGGGCGCGGCGCTACGCCGATCTCGCGGGATTGCCGCGCGCGGAGTGGGGCAACCTCGAGCCCTTCTTCGACCGCTTGAACAAGCTTCGCCCCGCGCTGCCCGTCTACCAGGGCGAACTCTATCTGGAGTATCACCGCGGCACCTACACGACGCACGGCGACATCAAGGCCGGCATGCGCCGCGCCGAGCGAGCGCTGCAGGCGCACGAGGCGGCGCGCTGCGCGCTGGGCCGCGGGCCGATCGACGAGCACGCGTGGCGCCGGGTGATCTTCGCCCAGTTTCACGATTACATCCCCGGCAGCTCGATCCACGAGGTCTATGACGAGGCCCGCGTCGAGCTGGCCGACCTCGCGCGAGGCGCGCGCGAGGCGGCTAGCCGGGAGCTGGGCGCCAAAGGCGCGCCCGCACTTTTCAACCCGCTGCCGCGTCCGCGCCTGCATCTGCTCGGCGCGCGCGAGGACGGCGGGGTGGACGCGGTCACGCTGCCGCCGCTCGCCGGCGCGCCACTCGCCGGGCTGGAGCGGGTGGAGGGCCTCGCGCCGGTGCGCGCCACCGCGCGCCGACTGGAGAACGGGCGGGTGCGGGCCGATATCGACCCGCTGGGCCGAGTGAGCCGGCTGGTTGTCGACGGGCGCGAGATCGCGCTGCGCGCCCCGCTCGGCGAACTGGTTGTCTATCCGGATCGTCCGCACCTTTTCGAGGCGTGGGACATCGACCGTCATTCCCTCGCCTTGGGCGAGCCGGTCCGGACAAAGGCCAAGCTTTCCCTTGAGCGCGCGGACGCGGCGGGCGCGACGATCGCGTGCGCGCGTTCCCTGGGCGAGGCGGGCGAAGTCACGATCCGTTACACGCTGGAGGCGGGCGCGGCGCATCTGCGCGTGGAGGTGGAGCTCGACTGGCGGCGGCCGGAGGCGCTCCTAAAGATTATTTTCCCGACCGCCTACGCCGGACGGCAGGCCCGCTACGGGTCCCCCTTTGGCTCGGTGTCGCGCGGCCAGGTGCCGGGCGAGCTGGCGGACGAGGCGAAGTGGGAGGTGCCGGCCAGCCGCTGGGCCGCCGTGACGGACGAGACCGAGAGCGACGGTCTGTTCGTGGTCACCGAGTCCAAGTATGGTTTCGGCTGCCGCGACGGCGCGCTGAGTCTCAGTCTTGTGCGCAGCGCGAAAATCACCGCCGAAGGCGGCGGCGACCATTCCTACGGCTCGCATCCGGCGACCATTCGGCGCACGCGCGCCGCCTCCCTGTTTTCCGACATGTGCGCGCATCGCATCGCGCTCGCCCTCGGGCGTCACGATGCGGGCGCGCCTCGCGAAGAGCAGGCGGCCGCGCTGGCGGACACGCTTTTCACCGAGCCCGTGGCGTATCGGGGCGGCGTGGCGGGCGCCGGATTGCTGGGCTTGGAGGGCGGGGAAACCCTGCACCCGGTCTGGGCCAAGCCGGCCGAAGCGGGCAAGGGCGCCTGGGTGCTGCGGCTCAACGAGACCCTCGGTCGCCGCGGCCGCTCGCTGGTGCGGCTGGCGCCCGGCTGGCGGGCGCGGCGGGTGGATCTGTTGGAGCGGCCGCTCGCCGGCGGAGTGCGCGTCGCGCGCGGGGGCGTGGCGGTGGATTACACGCCTTACGCGCTGGTCAGTCTGCTGGTCGAGCGCGTGCGGGCTTGAGCGCGGAGGCGGAGCGCGGCAGTCGTCGGGGATGCGCATCGGCATCCTCGGCGGCAGCTTCGACCCCGTGCACCGCGGCCACCTCGGCGTGGCGCGGGCGGTGGCGGACGCGTTGTCCCTGGAGCGCGTGCTGCTGATGCCGGCGGCCCAGGCCCCGCTGCGGGACGCCGGGGTGAGGGCGGCTGGCGCGATTCGCGCGGCGATGCTCCGGCTGGCGCTGGCGGAGCTGGCCGAGCGCGAGGCGGAGCAAAGACTCGAATTGGACGAGACCGAGCTGCGGCGCGGGGGCGTGAGCTACACGGCGGACACTTTGCGGGCGCTGCGGGTCGCGCGGCCGGAGGATTCGTTCACGTGGATCGTGGGCGCGGATCAACTGGCGCGCCTGGGAAGCTGGCGCGAGCCCGCGGAACTGGCGCGCCTCGCGGACTGGGCCGCCTACGCGCGTCCCGGTTTTGATTGGGACGCCCTGTCCGCGCCGGCTATTCCCGGTCTCAGGGTGCAGCGGGTGGAGCCGGCGGCGGGGGCGCTTTGGGACGTGAGTTCGAGCGAGATCCGGTCGCGTCTGGGGAGGGGCGAGAGCGTCGCCGGACTGCTGCCGGACAAGGTGATTGAATACATTCGCGAAAACGGCCTCTATCGCCCGCAGTAAAACGCCCATGCCGACTCAAATCGCTCCCGACGCCCAGACGACCGCGCTGCTGCGCAACCTGATCACCGCGCTGGAGGACAAGAAGGCGGACAACCTGAAGCTGCTGCATGTCGGCGGCCTCTCCGACATCACCGATTACCTCGTGCTGGCCACGGGCAACAGCGAGCCGCATCTGCGCGCGCTGCGCATCGAGACGGAGAAGGTGCTCGACGCGGCCAAGGTGAAAATCGCCGGCATGGACTCGGGCGGTTTCAACAGCGGTTGGACCGTGGTCGACGCCTATCAGATCATGGTGCATTTTTTCACCGCCGAGCAGCGCGAGAACTACGCGTTGGACAAGCTCTGGAAGGACGCGGTCGAGGTGGATTCGAAGACTTTCTCCGCCAAGGCGGCCCCCGCGGCCAAGGCGCGCGTCGCGAAGGCCAAGCCGGCCGCCAAAAAATCCGCGGTCAAGAAGCCCGCGGGCAAGGCCGCGAAGTCGACTAAGGCCAAGCCCAAGGCCAAGGCGCCCGCCGCGAAGAAACCGGCGGCCAAGCCCGCGCGCAAAAAGAAGGCCTGAGGTCTTTTTGGGCCGCGGCCGTGTCCCGCGAGCGCGGCCCAGAGGCGCGGTTTAGAAAGCGTAGCCTATCGCGCTGGTGATGCGCTGCGTCTCGCGGGCGGACTCGATCTTGATCGCGTTGTCCAACTCGTATTCGAAGCGCAAATTCACGGAGATTTTTTCGGTGACCTTGCCCTGGAGGGTGCCGTTGAAGCGCACCTTGTAGTTTTGCTCCTCGGGATTGACGGTGCCGGGCGTGCCGCGGCTCGGGATGTTGAACGCGCGGTCGGACGGGGAGTATTGGGCGACGGCGTCCTGAATGAAGGTGATGCGGTCGTTCACCTTGAACGTGTAGTCCTGGAAAATTTCCGCGTAAGGCGCCCAGCCGTTCGTGCCGGCGTTCCATTCGCGGTATTGGGCGGTGGCGCCGCTGCCGACATTCAAGGTGTGGCCGGGTAGGTCGAGCAGACGGTAGCCCACGCCCGCGTTTTGCTCCAGATTGGTCCTGATTTGGATGATATCATCCGCGTAGTAGGTGGTCTGGGCTTGGGCAAACGTGCGTTTGGAGAGCTGGTAGCGCCAGCGCAGGGAGGCGTCCTGGCGGTCGGCGCTGGTGCGGTTGTTTTGCTCGGCGTAGAGCACCCGGGCATTGCCCCGGAGCGCGTGGCGGCGGACGTTTTTCTCGGCCTCGGCGCGCGCGTTGTAGCTTAGCGTGTCGGAGCGGCCGGTTTGCTGGACGGAGCCCAGCTCCACCTTGCCTTTCCAGCGCTCCTTGGCGGGCGCGGCGGCCAGGTTCGCGGCGGGCGCGGATCCCAAGGAGCCGGGGGTGGGCTTGTTTTCTTTCGCCACCGCGGCGGACGCGCCAGCCGTAGGCTTGGCGGCGCGTTGACGCGTGGTTCCTTGCGCGGATGCGACGGGATCCAGCGGCTCTGGAACCTCCATAATGGCCGCGTCCGTCTCCGCGAGCGTCATATCGCCGAGAATGGGCGAGCGGAAACGGATTTTGCCTTCGGCGCGCCAGATGATTTCTCCGCTCAGCCTGTCACCGTTGGATAGTTGAAGCTCAACGCGTTGTCCCGGGCGCGCGGATTCCGTGGCGGCTTGCGCGCGGGCGGGTGAATACCCGGCGAGGAGGGCCAAGCCTATGCAGGAAACCAGGACGCGGACGGATGGCATGATACGGTGAAAGACAATCGTTGGCGGCGGGCGAGCGGGAAAGGCCTAGGTATAAGAGTTTCTGTCGACGGCCGTCGGGTTTGGTTATGCCAAGGGGTAAAATCGCCTTGTCTTTGCGTGTAGTGGGAGTAGGACCACGCATGTTCCCCGAATTTCTTTCGGGAGAAAATTATAAACAAACAATACTCAGTTCACCTATGAACACTCGCAAGTCCCAGGGCTTCACCCTCGTAGAAATCATGATCGTCGTCGTCATCATCGGCCTCCTGGCTGCGATGGCGATTCCCGCGTTCCAGAAGGTTCGCACCGCCTCCCAGGACAAGGCCGTCCTTAACAACGCCCGCCAGCTCGGCGCCGCCGCCGACCAATACTTCCTCGAGTTCGGCACCTCCCAGGCCGACATCACCTCGCTGGTCGGCGCCAGCGCTTACATCAAGTCCCTCAGCACCGTGGCGAACGAGAGCTATCCCGGCAACTACACCCAGGGCACGCCCATCACGATCAGCGGCATCGCGGGCAATCGCACCATCACCTATCTCCAGTAATCGCCGCCGTCACCCTGTGGCAAAAACAAGACCGCTTGCCCATGGCAGGCGGTTTTTTGTTTTTCGCCCGCAACCCAAGCATCCCGTGAAAGCGGCTTTTACGCTGGTCGAGATTATGGTGGTGGTCGTGGTGATCGGCCTGCTCGCCGCCTTGGCCCTGCCCGCGTTCGACAAAGTGAGGATAGCATCGCAGGACAAGACGGTCCTGAACAACACGCGCCAGCTGGCCGCGGCCGCGGACCAGTATTTTCTGGAGTGCGGCGTGTCCACCGCGGCCATCACCTCGCTGGTGGGGCCGGACTCCTATGTGAAGTCCCTCAGCACGGTGGCGAACGAGAGCTATCCCCTGGTCTTCACGCAGAACGTGCCGATTACCGTCGCCGGCATCGCCGGCACGCGAACGATCACCTACTTCCACTGAGCACTGGAAAATCGCGGTTTGTCTCCGCGCCGCCGTCCTCCTTTGAGGAGGGCGGTTTTTTATGACCAAACGCCTCCTGCTTTTCGTCCTGGTGGTGCTGCTCGCCCTGCAGCTCGGCTTTCTCGCTTTTGATCCCGCCCAAGCCGTTGATGTGGTGAAAAAAGGAGGCTACGCCTGGATGCTCGCGATCCACGCCTGGTTCGCCTGGGCGCTGTGGAGCAGTCTGGCGGACGAGCGCGCCCGCTGGCGCGACATCCTGCGCCGCCGCGCCGGCGTCGCGATTTTCCTTTTGGCCGCCGCCGGCTTGCTGCACGTCCAGGAGCGCCATGAATTCAAGATCGTGGCCGACGAGCTGGTGATCGGAAACACCGCCATGCGGATGCATTTCGATCGCTCGGCGTCCGCGGTGCTTCGCGCCTACGACTACGCCGGCAATTACACCGTCCTGAACGACACCGTGGACAAGCGGCCGCTGGCCTTCCCGTTTCTCCTCGCGACCGTGCACGACCTCACCGGCTATCGGGTCGCGAATGTTTTCTGGCTCAACGCCGCCATCAGCCTGGGGCTGATCGCGACCGCCTGGCTGGTCGCCGCCCGGCTGGGCGGGACCAAGGCCGGCGTGGCGTCGGTGGTGCTGCTCTGCGGCGTGCCGCTGATCGCGCAAAACGCCACCGGGGCGGGCTTCGAGCTGCACAACCTCTTCATGATCTTTCTCACGCTCTGGCTGGGCCTGCGCTATGCGGAGCGGCCGGAGGGCGCGCGCCTGGCCGCCTTCGTCCTGGCGGGAGTGATCCTTTGCCAGGTCCGCTACGAATCCGCGTTGTTCGCCCTGCCGGTGGGGGCGAGCGTGCTGTGGGTGTGGTGGCGGGAACGGCGCGCGGATTTCGCCCCGGTGGTGTTCGCCGCCCCCCTGCTCATGCTGCCGGTGCCGTTGCAGCAAAACGTGTTCAAGATCAGCGAGGCCACCTGGCAGCTGAACGATGTCGCGGGCGCCACCACGCCCTTCGGGCTCGGCTATTTTTACGACAACGTCGGCCACGCCTTGAACTTTTTCTTCAGCTTCGACGGCGCCCAGCCCAGCTCGTGGCTGCTGGCCCTGCTCGGCGGCGTGGCGACCGGCTTCGCCCTGCTGCGCGTCTACCGCGAGCATCGCGCCCTGGGCGCGGCGCGGACCGGAGAGACGGTGGCGGCCATCTTCATCGCTGGCCTGCTGCTGCACGCGCTGGTGATGTTGTGCTACTTCTGGGGCAAGTGGGACGACCCGATCATCCGCCGCCTCAGCCTGCCCACCCACGCGTTGTTCATCGTCGCCCTCGCCTTTGTGTGGGGCCGGCTGGTGCGGCATGCCCGCGCCTGGGAGGGTTTGATCGCGGCCGGTGCGCTGCACCTGGTGTTTTTCGCCCTGCCCGCCTCGGCGCGCCATCCCTTCACCCAGGAGAATTTCGCGGCCGCGACCTGCAACTGGGTCTCGGATTTTGTCCGCGACTCCGTGCCCGGCACGGCGCTGGCGGTGGACGACAACGCCGGCCACGTCTGGTTCCTGCACCGCAAGTCGTGCGTGAGCCCGGAGCGGCTGACCCTGAACTGGGAGGGCTACGTCCGTCACTTCGAGCGGCGAAGCTTTTCGGAATACATCGTCGTCCAGCGCATAGGCGTGGATCAGACGACCGGCGAGAAATACGTGTCCGCCAAGGATGACTTCGGCGACGGGCTGCGATTGCAGCTCATCGAGGAGCGCATGTTCGCCCCCTTCTATTTTATGCGCATCAGCCGCGTCGTGGGCGTGGACCGGGACAAGCTGCGCGCCTGGGCCGAAGAGCGCGCAAAAGCGCGCGCCGCGGCGCGCGCGAGCGGCCTGCGCGAGCCGTTTTCCACCCAGGTGGTGAATCCGGATCTGCTGGCCGACTGGTTCAAGGCCCTGCCTTGAGGTCCGGCCGCGGCGGCGCGCCTGTCGCGCGCTCCAGCAGCTCCACCATGCCGGAGGTCGGCAAATCGATCGCGATGGCGACCTCCCCGGCGTCCAGCCTGTAGACAAGCATGGACGAGTGGATGACGGCGTCCGGCCGGCGCAGTCGAAGATACTGGGCGAGACGCGCGTAGCGCAGGCGCTCATAAACCCAGCGGCCGTGTTCGGCCGGCGTTCCATTTTGAACCAGGGCGCCTTTCCAGGATTCGGGGTGGGCGCGGAAATGCGCCGCCTGGTAGTGGAAGGTGTTTTCCTTGTCCTGGCTCCAGGCGCCGTTCATCGGGCTGTAGACGTCCTGAAGCACGGTCGCGCCGAAGCAGTAGAGCCCAGGTTCCAGACGCGCGAGCTCGGGCTCTCGCCAGAGCGCGGAAAACACCGCGAACGGTTTCGCGTCCATGCCTTCGTAACGCGGATCCCCGACGCCGAAATAGCCGAGATAGACAGGCTCGCCCGGCTTGCGGTGGGCTCGCAGCCAGTCTGCCAGGGCGGGCAGATCCTGGCCCCAGTCGAGCGAGCTGTCCACCAGGTGCCGCCAGCGGTTCTCCGGCGGGCCGGCGAGCGGGTTGAAGGCGGCGAGGTAAGAGGGATAGGCGCGCGCGGCTGCCACGGCCTGCCCCGCGATCAGCAGCGCCGCGAACGCCGCGCTCCACCGCCCGGCCGAGCGGCGCGCGAATGCGCCGGCGAGGATGAAGAGCGGCGGGTAGAGCGGCAGGATATGCCGGTGGCCGATGTTGAGGTTGCTGGTCAGCGAGGCGGCGCCGTAGACGACGACCAGCGCGGCCAGGGGCGCGGCGAGATCGGTCAGCCGGGTGGCGACGGCGCGCGCGTCGCCGTAGCCGGGGCGTTTGCGCGCCGCCAGCACCGCGAGGATGACCACACCGGCCAGGCCGGCCACCGCGGCCAGCTCGGCGAAAGACGATTTGATCAAAAAGGCGTAGGGAAAAAACCACCACCACCCCGTCGAGGTGTAGAGCCCCGCCGCGAACGCTCCGCGCGCCTCGCTGGCCTGAAGCACATAGGCGAGGCCGTGCGTGTAGGCCTCGGGCAGGACGCGATATTCCTTCAGAAACAGGAGCAGGGCGCGCCGGGGGCCGTCGTCGGGAAGCAATTGGTCCCAGGGGATGTAAAGCGTTTGAAGAGCCGGCAGTCCCGGCGCCCCCGCCTGATAGCGAAAGCCAAACGCGCCCCACACCACGAGGCCCGCGACGGTGGCGTGCGCCGCAGTCAGCAAGGCGGCATGGCCGAGCGCCCTGCCTTTCGCGCGCCGGGTCTTTTCACGCGGCAGCAGCCAGTTCGCGCCGAGCAGCACGGCGTAGACGCCGGGCAGAAGAAGGACCGAAAACTTGGCGATCGCGGCGAGGCCGGTGAGGGCGAGGCTCAGGGCCAGCCGCCCGGACGCAGGCTCGCGAAGCTGTCGCCAAAACGCGCCGGAGGCGGCGAGCAGGCAGACGGCGGCCGCCATGTCGGACGTCACGAGCGGACCGTGCGCGAGCATGGTCGTGGACCCCGCGCAAAGCGCGAGCGAGAGGAGCCCGCCCGCGTTTCCCCAAAGGCGGCGCGACCAGAAAAACACCAGCAGGCAGGCGGCCGCGCCCCAGAGGATCATGGCACCTCGGCCGGCGGCCAGCAGCGCCTCCGGCGTGTTGCCGCTTTCATAAAGGGTCCTTTGCCCGACGCGCCAGACGTCGGATCTCGCCCATTCCGCTCGCGCCTCGGCCGGATCGAAGCGCGGCGCCAGGGGCAGCAGGGCCAGGCCGGCCCAGCGCTGGGGCAGATTGCCGTTCTCGGGCTGGAAGCGGTAGTCGTTGAATTTCCAATACGAATAGCCCGCGACGAGGTGGGCGCTTTCGTCGAAAGCCGGCCCCTTGCCCAGGCTGGCGGTCCAGCCGGTCCACGCGTAGGCCGCGAGCAGGAGCGCGACCAGCGCGGTCAGAAGAGGGCGGCGGAGCGGAGGGAGCATCGTCGAGGCCGAAGGCAAAAGGCGTGGACAGAGGTTCCCGCCCCGGGGAGCCTCGTCAATCTTCGCCCCATCATGAACGCAGAGGAATACGCCAACCTGGAGCGCGTCGAGGCCGACCACTGGTATTACGCCGGCAAGCGAGAGATCGCGCGCCGGTGGCTGGAGCGTGCGCGCCCGATCACGCCGACGGACCGGTTGCTCGACTGCGGCGCGGGCACGGGCCGCTTCGCGCAGGAGATGGACGGGCTGTGCCAGGTCACCGTGCTGGACGACCACGAGGAGGCCTTGCGCCTGCTGCGCGCGAAGTTTCCCGCCGGGCGGGTGATCAGCCTGGCCGGCGACCGCGTGCCCTTGCCTGACGGATCGCTGGACTACGTGACCGCGCTGGATGTTCTCGAGCACACGCCGGACGACGCCGCGGTGGTGCGCGGTTTCCATCGCTTGCTCAAACCCGGCGGCGTGGCCCTGGTGACGGTGCCGGCGAGCATGGCGCTCTGGAGCGACTGGGACGTCGTTCTCCACCACTATCGCCGCTATTCCCGCGCCGAGCTGGAGCGGCTTTTCCCCGCCGCCGAATGGGAGCTGGTGCATTCCAACTACACCAACGTGTTCGCCTTTCCGGCGGTGTGGCTGCTGCGGCGCTGGCGCCGCTGGTTTCCCGCGGGGCAGGGCGCCCGGGCGGAGGACAAGGTGCCTTCGTCTTGGCTGAACTGTCTGCTGCGCGCCTCGTTTGTGAGGCCCGCGTTCTGGCGCGTGCGTTTTCCTTTCGGCGTCAGTCTGCTGCTCGTGGCTCGCCGACGGGCGGTCTGAGCGGTTCGGCGCCGTTGGGGAAGCGGAGAAACGCCACGGTGCGGTCGTCGGCGCCGGCCAGGCGGAAAACAAAGAGGGCGGCCGCCGCCGGGTCGGGCGGCGTCCAGTCGAAGGCGAAGGCCCTGGCCGGTCCGGCCGGGAGCGGGAACGAGACGGCGCGCGCATCGTCGCCGGCGCTCGCGCGGGGCGCGGCGAGGACAACGCGGCCGCGTTCCGCGCTCAGGCGCGTGTCGTAGGCCTCGATCGCCAGCACCGTCTCCGTGGTGGCGGCGAGGCGGGTGGACAGCCTCCACACGCCAGGAGCCGAGGGCGCGGGTGTGGCTTCGAGGACGTGAAACGGGGTGAAGGCCGCCCCGGGCCTCGTCCAGAGGGAAAACACGTCGACTCCCAGCGCCTCGCGATAGTTTTGCCACAGGTGACCGACCAGCGGTCCCCGAACCGGGAATCCATTTTGGGCGAGATGCACCAGCTGGGCGCGCTGCAGCACGAACGCGGGACGGTCGGCCTTCTCGAGGCCGGCCGCGATCGCGCGCTGGTCCTCTTCGCCCAGAAGCGAAAACCAGTGGGTCACGTTGCGCAGGCCGGGCGTCGGCAGGCGCGTCCACTGGTTGAAGCTGAAAGCGCCGGGCAGGCTGAAGAGCATGTCGGCGTTTTCACGCGCGTTGACCGCGATGACGTTGACGGCGCCGGCGATGGCCGGCGGCAGCAGTATGCGCTCCGCGCCCGGCAGTCCCAGCGCCACGCCGTCGGCGCGACGCTCGCGGGCTATCTTTGCCAGCGTGAAAAGAGGCAGCAGGGAAAACACGAGCGCCAGGCCGGCGGACGACCTTCCGAGCCAGGCGGCGCGCGGCGGCGGCAGCTTTTCTCCCAGGTGGCGGAGCGTGTCCACCGCGCCGAGCGCGAGCAGCGGAATCCAGAGAAACGTGCCCCAGTTGAGCTGGCTGCCCGCGATGGGAAAGGCCTGCAGGGACTGCGTCACGAGGAGCAGCGCCAGCCAGGCGCGCACGCGGGGCTCCGAATCGCCGTCGGGCGCCGCGAGCGGTATTGCGAACAGACCCGCGGCCGGCACGCCGTAGCACAACGCCAGCGCCGCCTGGCTGGAGCCGATCCACGGCAGCAGGCCAAGGAGCATTCCGGCTATGATCAGCGTCCGGGCCGCGGCCACGAGCGCGAGCGCCGCCGGGGATTTGGGCCGCGCCGCCCAGAAAAGCGTGAGCGCGAGGGCGGCCAGCGCGAAAGGGACGACCAAGGGGCGCCAGCGCACGGGGAACGAATATATGCCCGGGTGGCGCATGGGTTCGAGCACCACGCCGCGCAGCAGCGCGTCCAGACTCGTGCCGTTGAGCAGGGCCCAACAGGCCACGGCGGCGGTGGCGACAAGCCCGGCCGCTATGAAAACGAGCAGCGGGCGCTCGCCGTCGCCGCGTCCGCGTAGGCGCGCGGCCACGATCGCCGCCCCCAGTCCGCCCAGCGAGGCGACTATCGCGTAGGTCGGCACCCAGGGTTTATCGATGAGCCCGCGCATGAGCGCCAAGGGCAGCAGGCCTAGCGTCAGCGCGACGAGGGCGGAGGGCAGCGCGGCCCATTTTGCGGAGACGGGGCGCAGGCCCAGGAGAAGCCACAATCCGGCCGGAATCACCAGGAAGGCGCCGACGTTTATCTTGGTGAGCGCGATGACGGCGCCGAGCGTTCCCAGCGTCGCGGCGAAAACGAGCGGTCGTCCCGCGCGAACACACTCCGCGCCCAGCCAAGCGGCCAACGCGACCAGCAGCGTGATGAATCCGCCGGGGTGGCCCGGTTCCTGAAGCATGATCCAGAGCAGCGTGAAAACACCGACCGCGGAGAACAGCGCCGCGCTCGCCAGCCGCCGAACGCGCCACACCAGCAGGCCGCAGAGCAGGGAGGCGCAGACCCAGTTGAACAGGGTGAACCAGCGCGCCGAAGTGTTGTCCCACGCAAAGCCCAGCGCCGCCCGCAAGGAGTCGAGCGCCGCGTAGAAGAAGGGGCCGTATTGCGAATAGACCTTGTCGTAGAGCCCGCCGTGCTCGGCGAAATTTCGCAACGAGAGCAGGATGTAGCCCTCGTCGTCGTAGAGCATGAACGACGTGAACAGCAGATCGCGGCCGATCCACGCCAGCAACGGCGCCACCCAGAGCCAGCCGAGCATGTGCCGGCGCCTGGTCAAAGGCCTACGCGCCGCCGCACGATGTAGTGTGGCCGGCGTTTGACCTCGTCGTAGATCCGGCCGAGGTATTCGCCCAGCACGCCGATGCCGATGAGCTGAACGCCTCCGAGGAAGAGGACCAGGGTGACGAGCGTGGTGAAGCCGGTGAAGGCCACTTCGACGCCCAGCAGCCGGCGCGCGACGAAAAACGCCCCGACGGCGAATCCGCAGCCCGCGATGAAAAGCCCCAGATAGGTGAGCACGCGAAGCGGCAGGTGCGAGAAGCTGAACAAGCCGTCGAGCGCGTAGCGCACGAGGCGCCGGAAGGTCACGGCCGGGGTGCCGGCGGCGCGCTCTTTGCGATCATAGGACACCTCGCCGTGGGGGAACCCTATCCACGCCCGGAGCCCGGGGAAGAAGCGGTGTTTTTCGGGCAGCGAATTGAACGCGCCCACCGCCGCGGCGGACAGCAGGCCGAAGGTGCCGGTGTTGCGCTCGATGGGGAAGTCGATGAGGCGGCCGAAGCCCCGATGGAAAAGATCAAAGCCCAGCCGCCTCAGACCGCGCTCCTGGCGGGAGCGGCGCACCGCCAGCACGACCTCGGCGCCGCCGCGCCAGGCCGCGACGAGCTCTGGTATGATCTCCGGAGGGTCTTGGAGGTCGGCGTCCATCGTCACGACTGCGTCCGCGCCCATGGCGTGGGCGAGACCGGCGGTGAGGGCGGCCTGATGGCCGAAATTGCGCGAGAGGTCCACGAGGGCGTAGCGGGCGTCCCGGGACGCGTGGTCGAGGATAAGGTCGGCCGAACGATCACGGCTGCCGTCGTTGACGAACACCACCGACCAGCTTTCGGCGGGGTTCGACGTCATCAGGGCGTCGAGTCGGCGCAGCAACTCGGGCAGGACGGGTGCCTCGTTGTAGACAGGTATGACGAGGGCGATGCGGGCGGCGGAATTCACGCGTGGGCGGGGCGAGGAAGGTGGACGGATGCATTAACACCGCCTGATCGCGTTTTGCGCAAGCGCGAGACTCAGGGGGAGGCGGGGGTGGCTTCGGGCCTGGGCCGGGGAAGCCGCAGGCGCCAGAATCCCGCGTCGCGATCTTCGTAGGGTTGGCCCAGGACCCGTTCGGAGATACCCCACCCGGTTACGGTCGCCGGTTCGGCCAGCCCGCGAAATTTCGCCGGCAGGTGGGCCCGGATCTGCGCGAAATCGAGCGCCCGGCCCGCGAGCAGACGGGCGTAAAAGCCGTCCTCCGCGTGGTAAAAACGACCCTCCGCATAGTAGGAGACCACGGGATGCCAGGGGAACCAGAGCTCCTCGGGAAAAGCGCGCGCCAAGGCCACGCCTTCGCGCAGGTGCTGGGTGCGGGGTCGCAGCGGCGCGCCGGCGTCGTGGATCCGCCAGCTCAACGTCACGCTCGCGGCCAGGGCCAGCGCGGCCATGGTCATGCGCCGTCGCTCCAGCGCCTCGACCGTGGCGATGGCCAGGCCGGGCAGGGCGAGTTGCAGGCCCTGGAGCGAGTTGAGCGTGCCGCCTATCTTGAGCAGACCCAGGAGTCCGAGAGGCAGGCTGCATGCCCAAAGCAAGCCGGCCAGGCTCCTGGCGCCGCGCGGATCGGGGCGGCGGCGCAGCAAAAACAGCAGCGTGGCGGGCAGGCCGAGATGAACGGCCAGGAGCGGCGCGAGATCGACGAGACGCCGGCCTGGCTCCTCGGTGAGCGGAAGCGCGCCCGGTATTTTCACCAAGGTGTCCCAAAGCCCCGCGGGGTCGAAACACGCGAGCGTCGCGATGAGCAGGGCGCCGCCGCAGGCCGCGAGCCTGGCCGCTTGTTCCAGCGCGGCGCGCCGGCCGTGCGCAAGCCCGAGCCAGATCAGATGGGCGAGGGGTATGCCGAGCGAGGTCTGCTTGCAGCCGACGGCCGCCGCCGCGGCGAAGGCGGCGCACCAAAGCGACCACGCCGGGCGTTTAGGGTGCAGCAGCAGAACCGAAGCGACCAGTCCAAGCGCCACGGCGAAGTTGTCCGCCTGGATGAAGCGCCACGCGGCATCGGGCCAGATCGTTAGCACGAGCATGCCGGCGAAAAGGCGAGCCGTGATGGTGTTCTCCTTCGCGGGCCAGCGGGCCAGGGCCACGGCGATGGCGAGCAGGGGCAGGCCGATGTTGAGCGCTCCGGCCGCCAGGCTGGCCGACTCGACGTCGGGCATCCAGGCGGCGGGCAAGAGCAGCCAGACGGGCACCGGCCCATACATCCAGGTGCCGATCACGCCCGTGCCAGGCGGGCTGTAGACCGGCTCGCCCGCCGCCAGCATGAGGGACGGCGCGAGGCGCACGTCGTTCCACGCCGACCAAGGGAAGCGGCAAAACTCCACCCAAATCCACAGCGCGCCGAGGGTCAGGGCCAGGGCGAGGGCGAGGACGGCGATGCGGCCTTGGGTGGAAGCGCGAGCGGGATTCATCGGGCGGATGCGTCGGTGGCGCGTTGCAACCGGGCCAGGTCGTAGATCGCCATTCCCGGCAGAATCAGATCGGGAGGTCGGGTCGCAAGCGTGCGGAAGAACAGAGACTCCCGCCGCCAGCCGTCGGATACAGGGTCGTCCGTGGTCAGCACCAGGAGGCGAGCCTCGGCGCGGCGCAGGCGAGCCACGCTTTCCTCTAACGAGGCGTCCCGGTCGAACGTCGTCTCCGCCGCGGGGCTGAAGAGGCATGCCGAGCGTCCGCCCGCTCGCCTGACCAGGGTATGCGTGACCGAGGAGTCCGCCAAAACGAGTTCCGCGCCCGCCCAATTCCGCAGGGCCGGCCAGAGTTTCGCCGCGTCCAATTCCCGCTTCCACGCGTCATGCTCGCGCCAAGTCGCGAAGGTGTAGGGCAGGGGCGGCTGGCGCGGTTCGAGCGGCAGCAGCCACGAGCGTCTGGCGGCGTCGACCGCCAGCGCGGTCAATGCGAGGCAGAGCGCGAGTCGCGCCGCCTTCGGAAGCGCATGGACGAAGCCGGCGCCGGCCGCGAGCAGCGCCGCGGCCGGCGCAAGCACGCGCAGGCTGTAGTTCCAACCGCCGCCGGTCGATCCGGCCGACCAGGCCCACAGGCCGGTCGCGACCGCGAGCAGCGTCCAGACGGGCAGGGCGCGACGGCCGGCGGAGACCAGTCCGGGAAACCCCGCGGCGAGCGCCAGGGCGACGCAGGCCAGCGTGGCGGCCAGGGCGGGAAGCGCCTGCGCGCGGGCGGAAAAGGACCAATAGGCGTTCACGGCTTCCATCGTGGCGTCGAAGACGACGTTGCCGGGAAAGATGCCCAGGGTGACGGGGAAGATCGGGTTTCCGGTCAGGAACCAGCTGCGGGCATACCACGGCGCCGCGGCTACGAGCAGGGGCAGGGCGTAAAGCAGGAGCGCCGCGCGCCGGTCCCCCGGCCGCCTTAGGACGAGGCCGGCCCCGGCCACGGCGAGCAGCACGGTGTAGTCCCTCGCCAGCGCGGCCAGGCAGCCGGCGAGGCCCGCGCAGAAGGCGAGACGCCGGTCTCCGGCCCGGTTGTATTCAATGATGAAATACGCCAGGGACGCCGCGGCGATCGCGACCAGGGCGGTCTCCTGGCCCATCGTGCCGCTCCAGAGAAAAAGCGGGCAGGCGGCCAGGGCGGCCAGGGCTGGCGCCCCCGCTTTGGGGCCGTGCAGCGAGCGGGCGAGGGCGAAGACCGCGCCCGCGGCGAGCAGGACCTCGGCGAGCGTGCGCCCCGCGGTCAGCGCGGAGTCCGAGGCGCCGCAGGCCAGGTAGATCCAGAGGTTGAGAAGCGAGACCAGCGGGGGCATGCCGTCGGGCCAGGCGCAGAGTTCGAAGTCGGCGGCGAAGCGCGGCGGATAAAAATCGAGATTGCCGCGCTCCAGCATGGCTCGCGCGAGACCGTCCCAGCGGAAGGAGGTGTCCCAGCCGTGCAGCGGATCGAGCGCCACGCGAGCCGTCACCGAGGCCAGGGCCAACGCGATCGCGGGCATCCAGGGCGTCCATGCGCGCCAGTCGATGCCGGCCGAGGCGGCGTTGCCCCGCGCCGGCTTTTCTCCGAGCCAGGCCCAGGCCGAGCAGGCCAGGCCGAGGCCGAGCCATGCGCCGAGCAGCGGGCCGCGGGTCAGCGGCGCGCCGGCGGCCTGGAAAAGCAGCGCGAGGGCGAAGAAGCCCGCCGCGGAAAGCAGGAAGGCGGAGAGCGGTAGCGCCGGAAGGGCGAGGCGGCGGGCGAGCTGCCAGCCGGGCAGGATGAAGGCGGCGAGCGCCGGACCAAGCATCAGCCACGCGAAGGCGTCGGCCTGCCCTCTCATGTGCCGGGGCCGGCAGTGGGGCGTCGCCGGTAGTCGCCGCGGCTGAAATACTTTTCCAGCCAGACATACATCACGATGAAGAAGTAGCGGCTGCCCATTTCCTTTATCTTGAGCTTGGCCTCGCCGGCGCGGCGGTTGCGCCAGGTGATGGGCACGACGGTCCAGGTGTAGCCGCGCACGATGGCCTTGAGCGGAAGCTCGACGGTGAGGTTGAAGTGGGGCGCGATCAGGGGCCGGCAGCCTTGGATGACTTCGCGGCGGTAGGCCTTGAAGGCGTTGGTCGTGTCGTTGAGGCGGTGGCGGAACAGGGTTCGGATGAAAAAGTTGAAGAACCGGTTCAGGCGCAGCTTGAGCCAGGGATAGTCGATGACGCCGCCGCCCTTGATGAAACGGCTGCCGAAGACGCAATCCCAGCCCTCGCAGAGCTTTTTCCAATAGACGACCACGTCGCGGGCGTCGTCGGAGGCGTCGGCCATGAAGATCACCATCGCGTCCCCGCGGGCGTGGTCGAGGCCG
This sequence comes from Opitutaceae bacterium, assembly GCA_027482505.1. Taxonomy (GTDB): domain Bacteria; phylum Verrucomicrobiota; class Verrucomicrobiia; order Opitutales; family Opitutaceae; genus IMCC26134_A. Next base: position 20,810 of record JAIXVY010000492.1, read on the forward strand.
TGGATGACGGCGCGTCCGAAGCCGTGCTCCCCGAGGTTTTGCACCGGGGCGAGTTCGGGTATTCGAGCGCGCAGGGATTGCAGGACGTCCCAGGTCGTGTCGCGCGAGCCGTCGTCGACCACCACGATTTCGTGCGGCACTTTGTGAAGCTCAAGCTCCAGGTGGAGGTGCTCCACCGTGGCGGCGATGCTGGCCTCCTCGTCGCGGGCGGGTATCACCACCGACAACAGGGAGGGTGTTTGGAGGCCGGGTTGAGGATTCATTGTGCGCATGGTTTTTCGGCTACGACTAGGAATTGGCGCCCGAAAACAGCCCAGATCGGCGGCATTGCGAGATAAAGCCGGACGAGGGCGAGCGGGTAGCGCGGGCCGCCCACGATGGAGTAGGGCATGAACTTGGGGCGGGAGAGGCGGATCTCGAAGCCGGCGATTCGCAGGGCCTCCGAGATCGAGGCGTCCGAGAGGGCCACGTGGTGGTCGATGAAGTCCCAGTAGCGGCCGTGGAGGTGGCGGATGTTGGGGCCGATCGCGATCAGCCTGCCGCCCGGGCGCAGGGCGGCGTGAGCGTGCCGCAGCGTGTCGCGCAGGGCGGCCTTGTCGGGCAGGTGCTCGAAGAAGTTGCTGGTCACGACCGCGTCGAGCGAGCCGGCGGGCACGGGCCAGGGCTGCGAACAGTCCTGCTCGTGAAAAACCACCCCGGGCGCTAGTCGGCCGCGCGATGCGGGGTTGAGGTCCATCGCATGCCGCTCGTCCGCGGACAGATGATTGACCCACTCGCCGTAGCCGCAGCCGAGGTCCAGGATTCGTTTGCAGGGGGCGGGGAAAAAGCGGGCCAGCCAAGGCGCGAGCACCGTCCACACGCGGTCGCGGTAGTCCGCGGTGGGTGAGAACCGCTTTGCGTAGATCGAGGTGAGCTCTTGTTTGTCGGTGGTCATTTGGGGCAGGCCGGCGTCGAAAAAACGTCGAGGAATCGCTGGATAATCCGCGGCGATGTTTTGGCCCGGGCGGCATCTGAGCGGCGCTTTCTTGCGGAGTCCATGAAGACCTCAGGGATTGGCCGTTCGGCTTTGCGCCGCGTAATAGGCGGCCAAGCCGCGCAGGCCGGAGCGTTCGGCCGCGATTTTGCCAAGCCGGATGACTCGTTCGTCCTTGGGCGACATGGCATGCGCCTCGTTCAGATAGCGGATCGCCCCTTGGGGATTGCCTTTTTCGATATGCATTTCCGCGAAAAGCACGCCGCCGTTCACCACGATGTTCCTGCGGTGCTCGTCGAGGCCGGAGAGCACGCGCCAGACGGGAAAAACAGGGTGTCGATTGACGCCGATCTGGTGCCAGGCGGGAAGAAGCAGGTTTGCGACCGCGGCCAGCATGGTCGCGCGAATCACGAGCACATCCCTGCGATTGATCGCGTCGATGGCGACGACGATCACCACGGGAAGGAGCATGCCGGTGTTGCGGCTGAAGTCGTCCGCCACGGAGCAGCCCGCCAGATAGGTTCCCGCGGCGGCCGCCGCCAGTCCCGCATTCATCGGCCGGCCTCGCGCCCGCCAGAGCAGGGCGATCAGCGCGGGCAGCCACAGGGCCCTGCATCCCTGCCAAAGCCCGGCGGCCAGGGCTTCGGGGTGAAACCAGTCCGAGAGCTTGCGTTCGCTGATAAAGCGCGCCGCGTCCTGGTTCAGGTCCCAATGCCAGGCCGCCGCGCGCAAGAGAAGGTAGGGCGCGACGCCCCAGGCCGGCAGGAGCAGTTTCGCGAGGGATTCTGGGGCCTCGTTTTCGCGCGGCGGAAAGAGGTGCCGGGCGAGCAGGGCGAGGGGCAGTCCGATGATGAAGCGTTCGTCCATGAACGACACGACCAGGGCCGCCGTCAGGCGGCTAAAGTCGCTCGGGGATAGCACGACGACGCAAAGCCCCAGCACCCACCAGGCGTCCATGTAAGTAAGCCAGCCGATGGACACCAGCGCGCTGGCGGAGGTGGCGGCGGCCAGGGCCACCGCCAGACGGGGCATCGTGCCGGCGCGCGGCGCGCCGCGGCGCGCGCAATAAAAGACCAGGGCCGGCACCCCGGCCCATGCGAGGCCGATCAAGACCCAGTGTGGCGCCTGGAGAAAGTGGAGCGGAACCACGGGTATGAGGCGCCAGGTCACCAGGCCGTGAGTCGTGCTGCGTGGGGTGTGCCACGGGTCTTCCAGCCGGCCGGCCTCAAAGGCCGCGCGCGATGTTTCGGGCATGTTCGCGGCGATGGCGTAGTCATGCAACAGCCAGCGGTCCAGATTGGGGAAAAAGAACACCATGGCCAGCGTTACGGCCAGCAACGCCATCATCCAGGCCGGCCTTCCGCCCGGCCGCGAGGGTGCTTGCGAAGGCGACGGTTCCGTGAAGTGGGTTTGATTCGGCTGGCCGGCTGCGCCCACGTTCATGGATGGGGCCAGTTGGGATGGGCGAGGGAATGGACGGCTATTTCCTCTAGAATCTCGGCCAGCGGCGTGCGCGGGCGCCAGTTCCAGACGGAGGCGGCGCGGTCGCTGTCGAGGACAACCCACGGAAGGTCATAGGGTCGCGGGGCGGGATCGCTCGCGACTTCGTGGGGACCCAGGCGCTCGCGGCACCAGGCGCCGAGCTGGCGAAGCGACATGGCCTGCGAGGCTCCGCCGGCGATGTTGAGAACGCGCTGCTTGTCGGACGAGGACCCCGCGCCGAGCTGGGCGAGGACCAGCGGGGCGAGATCGCGCGGGTGGAGGCAATCGCGCACCTGGTGGCCTAGGCCGTCAAAGCCGATGTGCTTGAGCGGGCGGCGGGCGGCCCACTCGCGTATCCAAAAACTGAAGATGCCCTGGTCGGCGCGGCCGAACTGGCCCGCGCCGGCGAGCACTCCGCAGCGGTTGATCCACACCGGCAGGCCGAAGGCGTGGCCGTATTCGAGCGCCATGGTCTCCGAGGCAAGCTTGGTGGCGCCGTAGAGCGACACGGGCGCGGCGGTGGAAAAATCCTCCGTCACGCCCGCGGGCGTCACGCCCGGGGGCAGCGCGCCGGCGGCGGCCGCGGCGGGGTCGAGGGCGAAGGCGCCGCGATGGACGACCACGGGCAGGGCGGCCAAAGGAGGTATGGAGTAGACGCGGCTGGTGCTGAGAAGGACGAAGGCGGCGGAGTGGCGGCGGCAGTATTCCAGGAGGTGGAGCGTGCCTTCGAGATTGTGGCCGACGAGTTGGGCGGGGGTGCAGCCGGAGCCGGCGGTGCCGGCGAGCACGCTGGGCTGGGCGGCGCAGTCGATCACGGCGTCGACCGCGGGGAGCGCGTCGAGGTCTGCCGCCACGCGAAGGTCGCCGTGGCGGACGTCGACGCCGAGGGCGCGGAGCGCGGCGACGTTGTGGTGCGCGCCCTCGCGGGCAAGGTTGTCCACGCCGATGATCTTGAGTCCGGCTCTTTCGGCCAGCAGGGCGCGGGCAAGGGCCGAGCCGACGAAGCCGCAGACGCCGGTGACGAGGAGGCGCATGGGTCAGGCGGCGGGGCGGGTTTTCCAGGCCTCGACGATCTGGCGGATGGTGTCCTCCACCGTCTGGGTGATGTCCCAGGACGGGTAGTGGGCGCGCATCTTGCGCAGGTCGGAGTAGTAGCAGATATGGTCGCCGGCCCGGGCCTGGTCGACGTAGGCGTGGACCTGGGCCCGGCCGGAGAACTTCTCCGCGATCTTGAAGGCCTCGAGGATGGAGACGCTGTTGGCCTTGCCGCCGCCGAGGTTGTAGACCTCGCCGGCGCGGGGGGCGGCGACGAAGGCGGCCATGAAGCGGGCCACGTCGAGGGCGTGGATGTTGTCGCGCACCTGCTTCCCCTTGTATCCGAAAACACGATACTCGCGGCCCTCGAGGTTGCACTTGACCAGGTAGGACAGGAAGCCGTGGAGCTCGACGCCCGAGTGGTTGGGCCCGGTGAGGCAGCCGCCGCGCAGGCAGCAGGTGGGCAGGCCGAAGTAGCGGCCGTATTCCTGGACCATGACATCGGCCGCGACCTTGGAGGCGCCGAAAAGGGAGTGCTTGGACTGGTCGATGGTGAAGTCCTCGGCGACGCCGTGCGCATAGGCGGGGTCGGCGTAGTCCCAGCGCGTGTCCCGCTCGACGAGGGGGATGCGGTTGGGCGCGTCGCCGTAGACCTTGTTCGTGCTCATGTGCACGAAAGGCGACTCGGGGCTGGCCTGGCGGGCGGCCTCGAGCAGGTTGAGCGTGCCTCCGGCGTTGGTGTCGAAGTCGTCAAAGGGAATGGCGGCGGCGCGGTCGTGCGAGGGCTGGGCGGCGGCGTGGACGATGGCCGAAGGGCGGACCTCCTTGACCAGGGCGAGCACCCCGGCGCGGTCGCGAATGTCCAGCTCGTGGTGGACGTAGCCGGGAAGATCGCGTTGCAGGCGGCGTTGGTTCCAGCGGGTGTCGCCCTGGGGGCCGAAGAAGACGGCGCGCTGGTTGTTGTCCACGCCGTGAACGGCGTAGCCAAGCTCGCGGGCGAAGTAGGTCGCGACCTCGGAGCCGATGAGGCCGGAGGCGCCGGTGACAAGGAGGGTTTTTGGCATGATGCTAAGCTTTAGGCGGGAGGGTATTCAGCGGGACGACGCGGCGGACGCGGTCAGCGAAAGAGGTTGTATTTGACGATGGCATACAGCGCCCGGAAGCCGTCGCGCCAGCCGATCTTCTTCCCCTCCTTGTAGGTGCGGCCGTAGTAGCTGATGCCGACCTCGTAGATGGAGATGTCGGGAATCTTGGAGATCTTGGCGGTGATCTCGGGCTCGAAGCCGAAGCGGTTTTCCTCGATCGCGATCTGTTTCACCACCTCGCGGCGCATGACCTTGTAGCAGGTCTCCATGTCGGTGAGGTTGAGGTTGGTGAACATGTTGGAGAGCAGGGTGAGGAACTTGTTGCCCACCATGTGCCAGAAGTAGACGACCCGGTGGGGGCCGCCGCCCATGAAGCGCGAGCCGAAGACGACGTCGGCCTTGCCCGAGAGGATGGGGGCGAGCAGCTGGGCATATTCCTGCGGATCGTATTCGAGGTCGGCGTCCTGGATGAGGACGATGTCCCCGGTGGCGGCGGCGAAGCCGGTGCGAAGCGCGGCGCCTTTGCCCTGGTTGACCTCGTGGTAGAGGATCTTGTCCACCAGCGGAGCGATCTCGGCCTTTAGCACGTCGCGGGTGCCGTCGCGCGAGCAGTCGTCGACGATGATGATCTCGCGCTCGGCGACGGGGGAGGCCCGGACCGCGTCCACGATGGTGCGGATGGTGCGGGCCTCGTTGTAGCAGGGGATGACGACGGAAAGCTTCATGCGCTGTGACGCGGCCGATGCTTCTAGGATGAAGCCTGCTTGGGAAGGGGAAAGTCCGGATGGGTCGGGCGGGGGTTGACCCCCGGGTGGGTATGCGCAGCGTGGGCGGGCCCATGGTTCCAGAGCACAGCGAGCCCATCATCCGCATCCGGCCCTCCTCGGGATGGCGCGCGTTGCGGCTGGGGGAGATATGGGCGTATCGCGATGTGTGGCTGATGCTGGCGGCGCGCGATTTGAAGCTGCGCTACCGCCAGACGGCGCTGGGAGTGCTGTGGGTGGTGTTGCAGCCTTTGCTGGCTGGGTTGATCTTCGCGGTGATTTTCGGGCATTTCGCGAAGCTGCCCAGCGGGGAGCGACCGTATCTGCTCTTCGTGTTCGCGGGTTTGATGGGATGGAATCTTTTCGCCGGAATCGTGCAGCGCGCGGGCGGCAGCCTGGTGGCGGAGGCGCGTTTGATAACGAAGGTGTATTTCCCGCGCGTGCTGATCCCCTGCGCGGCGGCGGCGTCCGCGGCGGTGGACTTTTGCGTTTCGTTGGTGGTCATGGGTGTGCTGATCGCTTGGCACGGCGTGTGGCCGGGGGCGTGGCTGTGGCTGTTGCCGCCGGTCGTGGCGGTGGCTTTCGCGGGCGCGCTTGGCGCGGGCTTGTGGGTGGCGGCGCTGAACGTGCGCTATCGGGACTTCGCCTACGCGCTGCCGTTTCTGCTCCAGGTGTGGATGTATGCCTCGCCGGTCGTCTACGGCATGGAACTGGTCTCGGAGCGGTGGCGGCCTCTGTTCGCGTTGAACCCGATGGTGGGCGTGATCGAGGCCATGCGCGCGGCTTTGCTGGGCGGGCCGGCGCCTGAACCGCTCTCGCTGATTTCGTCGGTCGCGCTGGCGGTCCTGGTTTTATTTTCGGGCCTTTTTTTCTTTCGCCGAGTGGAGCGAGGTTTCGCTGAAGCCCTGTGATCGAGCGATGAGCGATCTTGCACTCAAAGTTGAAAACCTGGGGAAGCGATTTCGTGGTTCCTGCGACGGCGCGCGGCCGGCCTACTCGACCCTGCGTGAAGAAGTCTTGAGCTGGCCCAGGCGCTGGCGGGGACGTCGGGAGCCCGAGAACGAAGCGTGGGCTTTGCGCGGCGTTTCCTTCGAGCTACGGAAGGGCGAGGTGCTCGGGGTCGTCGGTCGCAACGGCGCCGGAAAAAGCACTTTGCTGAAGATTCTCAGCCGCATAATGGAGCCGACCGAAGGCGAGGCGGAGATGCGCGGTCGCGTGGGGGCGCTGCTGGAGGTGGGCACGGGATTCCACCCGGAGCTTACCGGACGGGAGAATGTTTTTTTGAGCGGCGCCTTGCTCGGCATGCGCCGCGCGGAAGTGCGCGCGCGGCTCGATGAGATCGTGGCCTTCGCAGGGACGGAGGATGCCCTCGACCGGCCGGTGAAGCACTCCTCCAGCGGCATGCAGGCGCGACTCGGCTTTGCGGTGGCGGCGCACCTGGAGCCCGAGATACTCATAATCGACGAGGTCTTGGGCGTTGGCGATGTGCGCTTTCAAGAGCGCTGCCTCCGCAAGGTTCGCGACATCTCCTCCCGCGAAGGGCGCACCGTCCTGATCGTCAGCCATCAGATGGCGATCATGCAGTCGTTGTGTTCGCGCGGGTTGCTTCTGCGCGGCGGACGGGTGGCGGCGGAGGGCGATCTCGATGCGTGCATTCGAGGCTATCTGGAGGATGCGGACGCTCAGGAAGGCGCGGTGCTGGAGTTTGACATGCAGTCCGGCCAGGCGGCCGGCTTCGTCGGGCTGGAGTTTCGCGGCGAGGATGGCGCGCCGGCCGGCGCCTTCGCGTTCGGCGAAATCATCGAGCTCAGGCTTCGCGTGCGGGTGCGCGAGACGCTGCCCGACTACTTGCTCGGTTTCTCGATCAACACCCCCGCCGGCTTGGTCGTCGCATGCTCGAACCATCATGACGCGCTGCCGCGAGGCGAGTTAGGGCCGGGGACGCATGTTTTCGTCGCCAAGGTTGCGGGACTCTTTCTGGCGCCGGGCGAGTATCGTTTGACCGTGGCGCTGTCTTCCGGAGATCAGTTGACGAGCCACCATTTTCTGCCCGACTGCGCGACGTTTCGCGTGGAGGAGCGGTCTCCGTCGGGCCGGCCTTACGGGTCGCATTTCGACAATCGCCCCGGTTTGCTGCGACCTCCTTTTGCGTGGAGGCGAACCGAGGAAACATGAACAACAACATCCACGATTACATCATAGTTGGCGCGGGCATGAGCGGAGTCGCCTTTGCGCGCCTGCTTCAGATGTCGGGAGTGCAAAACTTCATTTTGCTCGAATCGGCCGCTCAGCCGGGCGGCCTCTGCCGTTCGCAGCGGGTGGGCGGGCATGTGATCGACACGGGCGGGGGGCATTTTCTCTGCACGAAGCACGAAGAGGTCTATCGGTTCATTTTCTCCCATCTGCCGCAGGAAGAGTTTGTGCGGCATGAGCGGGTTTCCAAGGTGCGCGTGCGGGGACACGAGATCGACTATCCCATCGAGTCGAATCTATGGCAGCTGCCCGACGGCCTGCGCGACGACTACCTCGGCAGCGTGGCGGGCAACGGCGAGGCGAGGGGGCTGCCGCCGCCGCAAACGTTCGAGGCGTGGATACGCTGGAAGCTGGGCGACCGCATCGCCGAGGACTACATGCTGCCCTACAACCGCAAGGTCTGGGGCGTGGAGCCGGCGGAGATGGACATAGACTGGCTGCACAAGATACCGCGCCTGGATGTCGGCGAAATTGTCGAGGCGTGCCGGCGGCGAAGCGCCGATCCGGCCAAGATGCCGTCGCACGCGTATTTCTATTATCCGCGCCACGGCGGGTTTCAGCGCGTCTTCGACGCGCTGTTGAAACCGGTCGCCGATCGGGTGCGGTGCGGGGAGGCGGTGGACTCGATCGAGCCGTCGGCAGGCGGCTTGGTGGTCAATGGCCGGCATGTCGGCCGGCGCGTCATCAACACCGCGCCATGGCCCGCGATCACCGGCGCGCTTCCGCTCTCGGCGCGAGGTCGCGCGGCGCTGGCTCGTCTGCGCCACAGCGGGCTGGCCGTGTCCTTGCATGAATCCGCCGCGGCCGCCTCCAGCCGCGCCCACTGGATTTACGAGCCAGCCCCCGAGCTGCGCCATCACCGCGATTTTCTCATCGGCAACTACGCGGCCGACAGCGCGCCCGACGGCGTCATGCGCGAGACAAACCTGCTCCGACATGCGCCTGACGCCACCGCGTTGGCCACGTTTCGCAACGAGCACGCCTACCCGGTTCCGTCGTTGGGTTGGGCGGAGGCCATCGCGCTGGTGCTCCGGGAGGCGGCCGAGCACGGAGTGCACGGGCTCGGTCGCTGGGGACAGTGGCAATATTTCAACTCCGACGTTTGCATCCACGAGGCGATGAAACTGGCCGAGCGACTCGGGCACACCGCATGGAAACCGTCTCCAGGTTAAGTCGCAGGCTCGCGCGCTGGCGGCTGGAGCGCGCCTTCGCGCGTTTCCAGTCCGAGCATCCGCTGGCGGCCGACGAGCACGGCCTGTTGCTGCAGCATGGCGTCGGCGATCATTTCATCGCGGCCTCCCTGGCCGCCGCGATCGCGTCCAGCCACGGAGGCAAAGTCGTGCTGGCCGGGCGTCCGGAGATGGCGTTTCTGGCCGATCTATTCCGAGGCGTGTCGCGCTATGTCGTCCTTCCCGGGCGCCTGCGCGGCCAGGAGCTGGGCTTGCGCGACATCTCGGCGGGGCGCTGGGTCTTCGCCCATTTTCGAGGGATGGAGCTGGCGCGGGCGGTCGGCTACCGCGGCTTCACATTGGTCGACGCCTATCGCTGCTTGTTTGGGCTCGCCCCGTCCGCTCGTCCCGAGGAGCCGCGGCAGCCCACGGTGGAGGAAATGGAAAACGCCCGGGCATTCGCCGCTCGCGCCGGCATCGATCTTGGGCGCGCCGTTTATGTCTGCGGCGACAGCCGATCCACCCCGGTGGGGCCGGACCTCGCCGGCAGGATCGAGGCTTTCTCAACCCTGATCGCGCGGCGCGGCCTGCAAGTGGCGGGCAATCGGCTGCGACTGGGCGAGGCGCAGGCGGAGACGCTCGTGCCGCTTGCCATGCTGCGACCGCTGATCGCCGCGGCACGCGGTCATGTGATGGCGCGGAGCGGCCTGGCGGATCTGGCGGCGGGTTTGTCGACGCCAGGGTGTGTTCTTTATCCCCAGGCGCGATATCTGGGCGGCAACCTGCTGGACGGAACCAGCCTGCGCGCGTTTGAGTTCGCTGCCTGTCCTTCCGAGATGGAGGAGCCTTCTCTTGATGCGCTGACCGCCTGGTTCGATCATCACATCCGATGAAGCCCCTGCTTACGATACTGACCATCACCAAAGACGATGCGTCGGGGCTCGATGCGACCATCGGAGCTCTGCGGGCCTGGGAGAATCTGCCTTGGGTGGAAAACGTGGTGGTTTATGCCGGTAAGCGTCCGTGCGGAATACCTGCGGGCTGGCAGGTTTTGGAGCAGGCGGGAGCCGGCATCGCCGAAGCCTTCAACCAAGGCCTTGGCGCTGCGAAAGGCGAGTGGGTCTGGTGCCTGAACGGCGGAGACCGCGCCCACGAGGAGCTGGATCCCGGGTGGTTGCGCGTGCTCCTGGCCGGCACCTCGGCGGATATCGTCACCGGCGCCATTCATCGCGACGGGGAGGCCACGCCGCTGGTTCCGCCCGCGCCGGAGCTGCAGTGGCCGCTCACCGCCTGCTGGCTTGCGCATCCGGCGACGCTCGTGCGGCGCCGCGTTCTCGAAAACGCCGGCGGCTTTGATCCGCGGTGGCGAATCGCGATGGATTACGACCTTTGGCACCGCTTGCTCGCCGCGGGAGCGCGGGTCGATGTGGTGGCCATGCCGTTCGCGTGTTTCGATGTCACGGGCGTGAGCGAGCGGGCCGAGACCCGCGCGGAGTGCAGGGCGGAGGACGCGCGCCTGATGCTTCGCGAAGCCTGGCCCATGACGAAGGCGTGTCTGCGCTCTTTTATCAGGGTGTGCGCCCGAGTGGCGCACGCGGCCGTGGCGGTGGTTTCGGGACGGGCGGGGGCGCGGGGCCGGCCATGAGAATCACTTTCGTGCTGCCTGGCTCTTCCCCCGTCCCGGCCGGCGGGCCAAAAATGGTTTTTCGTTACGCCAACGCGCTGGCGGACAAGGCGCATGAGGTAACGGTTTTGCTGCCGCATCGCGCGGACGAGTCGTCGCCGGGACTCGATTTGCGCCGTCGCTACCAGTATCTTCGGCCGAAATTCAGCGGCGCTTGGTCGCCCGAGAGCTGGATGCGGATTCACCCGCGGGTGCGATTGGTCTGGGCCGAAGGTCTGCGCTTCCGCGCGGAGTGGCGGGGCGATGCGGTCGTCGCCACCGCGGTGGTCACCGCGGAGCGCGTCGCCCGTTGGCCCGTGGAGGCTGGCCGAAAATTTTATTTCATACAGGGGCACGAGGTTTGGGACAACCCGGTGGAGCGCGTGCAGGCTTCGTGGCGGCTGCCGTTGCGCAAGATCGTCGTTTCGCCATGGCTGCGCGATTTGGTGGAGGCGGCGGGGGCGCGGGCCGAGGAATTGCCGAACCCACCAGACCATGAAGCCTTCGGCTGCGACAATCAGGTGGAGGAACGCGAGCCGCCGACGCTGCTCTGGCCGCACCACTCGCTGCCGTTCAAGGGCTCCGCCGACGTGCTTGCGGCCCTGCCGGCTTTGCGCGCGGCGGCGCCTGGGCTCAGGGTCAGGGCGTTCGGGGTTTCGGCGCGCCCCGCCGACTGGCCGGGGTTCATCGACTACCGCCGAAATCCCGCGCAGGCGGCTCTGCGCGCCCTCTACAACGAGGCGTCCGTCTGCGTGGCGCCCAGCCACTCGGAAGGCTGGGGGCTTCCGGCGACGGAGGCCTTGCAGTGCGGCTGCGCGGTGGCCGCAAGCGACGCGGGCGGGCATCGCGCGTTTCTGCGCGACGGACAAAACGCGCTGCTCCACCGGGCGGGCGACGTGGGCGCATTGACTCGCAACGTGCTTCTTTTGCTCGGCGATCGCGGCTTGCGCGGACGTCTGGCGCATCAGGGGATGCGGGACATGAGGGCGCGCAGGATGGAGGATTCGGCGGCCAGGCTGGAAACCATCCTTAAGGAGAACCCGACGCATGGCTGATCGCTCACCGGATGCGGTAGTCTGGGCGGTGGCGGTGACGTATCACCCCGGCTCGGATGTCGCGGACAACCTGCGGGCCATGCGCGGCGAATGCGACCGGCTGCTGGTGGTCGACAACGGGTCGCCGGCGGACGCGTTGCGCGGGATTGAGACGCTTGAGGGCGTCGAGCTGCTGCGGCTGGAAAAAAACGAGGGCATCGCGCGCGCGCTCAACCTCGGCATGGCTCGCGCGGAGGCGGCCGGCGCCGGTTGGGTCGTGACCTTCGATCAGGACAGCCGCCCGGCTCCGGGCTTTCGGGCCGCCTTGCTTGCGACCGCCGCGCGCACGCCCGAAGCGGCCTTGATCGGTCCTTTCATCGAGGAGGCCTGCGTGGGCGCACGGGCACGCTGGTTGCGGCGGCATCCGCGATGTGGACTGTTTTTCCGCTGCGTGCCCTGCGAGGGCGCCGATCTGCACAACGTGAGCATGGTTATCACCTCCGGCGCGCTCACGTCGGTGCGCGCGTGGCGCGAGCTTGGCGGCTTCGACGAGGAGCTGTTCATCGACTACGTCGACACGGATTTTTGCCTGCGGGCGCGGCGGGCCGGTTGGCGGATCACGGTGTGCGCGGGGGCGCGGCTTTCCCACCATCTCGGGCGGCGCGAGCTGCGGCGCGCCTTGGGGCGGAATTTCTTTCCGACGCATCATAGCGCGCTGCGGCATTACTACATCGCGCGCAACCGGGTGAAGATGCTCGGGCGGCATGCGCTGGCGACGCCGCACTGGCTGGCCTTCGAGTGCTGTTCGGTGGCGATGTGGATCTTCCGCGTGTTGGCGTTCGAGGAGCGGCGGCGGGCCAAGTTCGGGGCCATGCTGGCCGGCACTTGGGACGGGTTGCTGGGCCGGTATGGTGAATGCCGGGCGGAGAGAATGGAGTGGCTGCGTCGATGAGTCCGATCTTGTCCGTCGTGGTCGTGGCGTATCTCTCGCGCGACGAGATCGGGGCCTGCCTGGCGTCGCTGCCGCGCGAGATCGACGGCCGGCCGGTCGAGGTCGTGGTGGTGGACAACTCCCTCGATTCCGACGGGACCGGCGCGGCGGCGCGCGCGGCGCGGCCCGCTGTCGACTATATCGTGCCGGCGGAGAACCTCGGCTTCGGGCGCGCCAACAATCTCGGCTATGCGCGCACGAGCGGGGAGTGCGTGCTCTTTCTCAATCCCGATACGGTGAGCGACGCCGCCGCGCTGGCCCACTGCGTGGCGCGGGCCCGGGCGGAGCGAGAGATCGGCGTGATCTCGCCGAAGCTCGTGATGGCGGACGGCCAGATGGACCTGGCGTGTCGGCGGAGCATCCCGACCTTGTGGGACGGGTTTTGCCGGGCGAGCGGGCTGGCGGCGCGTTTTTCACGCAGCGCGTGGGCGTCGGGCTACAATCTTACGCATCTGGACACGGATGGCTCGTATGAGGTGGGCGCGATCAACGGCGCTTTCATGCTCGGGCGGCGCGAGGTGTTCGAGGCGGTGGCGGAGCGCGGGGCGGACGGGCGGGCGCAGGTGTTTGACGAGCGCTTCTTCATGTATGGAGACGATCTCGATCTCTGCATCCGGGTCGCGAAGGCGGGCTGGCGCGTGGTCTACGACGGGCGCGTGAGGATCACGCATCTAAAAGGGCAGAGCGTGGCCAAGAGCTACGAGGCGATGTCGGCCGCGATCTTCGACGCCAACCGCGACGTTTATCTGAAGCATTTCAACCCGCGCGGCTCGCGCTGGGTGGAGTGGAAATGGCGCGCGGCCTTCGGGGTGTGGAAGGCGGTGTCGCGCTGGCGGGCCCGGCGGCGCGGCTACCGGCAGGTGAAGCCGCTTTGAGCGAGCGCGGCGGAACCGTCAGCTCGCGCCGTGGCGCCAGCGCGGCAGGGTGAGCGCGAGGATCTGCAAATCGAGCCAGAGGGACCAGGTCTCGATGTAGTAGATGTCGTGCTGCACGCGGCGGGCGAGGTCGGTGTCGCCGCGCAGGCCGTTGACCTGGGCCCAGCCGGTCATGCCGGGCTTCACGAGGTGGCGCGGGAGGTAGTGGGGAATCTCGCTCGCGAGGCGCGCGGCGTGGACGGGACGCTCGGGGCGCGGGCCGACCAGGCTCATGTCGCCGCGCAGGACGTTCCAGAACTGGGGAAGCTCGTCCAGGTTCCACCGGCGCATCCACGCGCCGATGCGGAGCAGGCGCGGGTCGTTCGTGGCGGTGCTCTGGGCGAGGTGGTCGGCTGCTGGCGCGTCTGGGCGCATGCTGCGGATTTTCCACATGCGGAAACGTCGGCCGCCCGTTCCCAGGCGCTCTTGGGCGAAGAAGGGCGAGGCGGCCGGAGATTCGCGGCGCACCAGCAGCGTGAGCAGAGCGATGAGCGGCGCGGAGAGGGCGAGGCCCAATGCGGCGCCTAGGATATCGACGGCGCGTTTTAGACCGCGGTTGAAGAGACGGTTGATCGCGAGTTCCTCCACGCCGAGGACGGGCACCCGGCCTATGGTTTGAAGGCGCAGTCCGCTCACGAGGATTTGGAAGGAGGAGGGGATGATCTTCCAATCGACGAAGGCGCGTTCGCAGGCCTCGACGACGGCGTGAAGCTGTTCGCGCGGCAGGTCGGTGCGCGCGGCGATGAGCACGTCGATGTCGGCCGCGCGAAGGGCGCGGGCGAGGTCGTCGCCGGGCTCGATAACAGGGATGTTTTTCTCCGGCGCGGAGTCGCCGGGCAGGGGCACGACGCCGGCGAAGGCGAGGGGATGGGCGGGTTCGTTGGCGAGGTCGGCAGCGAGTGCGCGCGCCTCCTCGCTCCAGCCGAGCACGGCGACGCGCTGGCGGAGGCGTCCCACGAGGCGCGGACGGATGAACGCGGCGTAGGCCAGGCTGCGCCAGAGAAACATCAGCGCGAGGACGAGCGCGTAGGCGAGGACGACGAACCAGCGCGAAATGGGCGGGTCGAATTTCAGCACGAGCGAAAGGCTAAGGTAGGCGGCGAGCCAGAAGGTGGTGCCCTTAATGACGAGGTTGAGCGCCTGGAATTTTCGCAGCAGAAGGCGCTCTTCGTAGAGGCCGAGTTGGGCGTAGGCGGCCACGAGGAAGGCGGCGCCGACGAGCAGAAGCGGCAGGTAAAGCGCGAAGGTGGCGTCGGGCACGTCGAGGCCCACGCTGCCGACGGGCGTTTCATAACGCAGCCAGTAGCCGAGCGACAGCGCGCCAAAGGCCACGAGGGCGTCGCCGACCACGAGGAGGGACGGCAGGACGACCTTGCGCAGGCGGGCGGCGGAAGAGACGGCGTGCATGCGATGAGTGGAGCAGGGAGCGAGGAGCCCGGAGTCGGAAGAATCAAGGCGCGAGACCGGCGCAGCGGAGGAGATCGGCGGGGGCGACGAAGCCGCGCGGCGGAAGCACGGCGGCGACGCCCCGCGGCAGATCGAGCTCGAGGAGGACATTGACGTCCGCGGGCGCGGGGCCGTCGGGGTGGCCGTAGAGCACGCCGTGGCCGGTGCGGGCGCGGCGGTAGGCGGAAACATAATCCACGGGCGGACCGGGGTTGCGCAGCCAGGCGGCGTAGAGCGGGGCGAGGTTGCGCTCGGCCAGAAAATCGGCGGCGCGCGCGAGGGCCTCGCCGCGATGGGGGGCGAGGACGGCGTCGTGCCAGCGCGGCGACCAGCCGAAGGCGGGGTCGAGCAAGACCTCGGCGGCGAGGGCGGGCACGGGCGAGTCGGCGGAGCCCGAGCGGAGGCGAGCGAGGGCGAGGCCGAGCCACACCTCGGCGCGGGCGGGGGCGAGACGGGCGGCGGCGGCGAAGTGTTCGCGGGCGGCGGCGGGATCGCTGGCGAGCAGCAGCCAGCCGAGGTTGTAGCGCGCGGCCTCGTGGGCCGGGTTGCGGTCGGCGACGGATTTCCAGATCGCGACCGCCTCGGCGGGCGCCGGCGGCTCCAGGCCGGCGAAGGGGTTGCCGGTGGCGAGATGGGAGGCGAGCTGGTCGGCGTAGAAAGGATCGGCGGGCGCGAGGTCGCGGGCGCGGCGCAGCGACGCGGCGTAATCGGCGGGTTTATCGGCCGCGGCGGCGTCGAGCGCGGCCGACCAGGCGGCGCGCGCGGCGAGGTCGCGGCCGACGGGCCAGGCGAGGCCGGCGACGACTAGGGCGAGGGCGGGCCAGGCCAGGCGACGTGCCGGAGGGCGCGCGGACCCCGTAGAGACAAGGCCCAGCACCGCCACGGGCAGGGCGGCGAGCAGGGCGAAGGCGGGCGTGGCGAAGGGGTGATCGAAGAGGAGCAGCGCCCCTGCGCAGACCAGGGCGGCCACGAGCGGCGTGAGCGCGGGCTTGGTCGCGACGCGGATCAGGCGTCGCGCGAGCGCGAAGAGCAGGGCCGCGAGCGCGAGCAGACCGAGGCCGCCGAGGGTGGCGGCGGTTTGCGCGGGGGTGTTGTGCAGATGAAGGTAGTTGTCCGGCGTGCCTGGCAGGTCGGCGCGCACGCCCGGAAAGGCGTGGGGAACCGCCCCCGGACCCCAGCCGAGGAACGGGCGTTCGGCGAAGAGGGCGAGGCCGCCGCGTATCATGGCCGCGCGCTGGGCGTTGCTCTCGCTGGCGGCGGCCGACCAGGCGCCGGTGAGAACGAGGTCGCGCAGGCGCTGGTTGGTCAGCACGGCGACGGCGAGGGCGACGAAGGCCAGGCCGGCGAAGAGCAGGAGACGTCCCCGGCGCAGAAAATGAAGTCCCCCGGCTACGATGACCGCGGCGGCGAGGGCGAGC
>JAIXVY010000371.1 GCA_027482505.1 Opitutaceae bacterium
GCGCTCGCCTGGCTCGCGCTCAAGATCGGCGGAGGCGCCCTGGTGGGCGGCGACACCATCGCAGTCCGCGCCCGCTTCGCCAACCTCGGCGGCATAGCGCCCGGCGCCAGCGTGCTCATCTCCGGCGTCCAGGTTGGCAAGGTGGAGAAGGTCGAGCTGGACGAGCGGTTCGCCGCCATCGCCACCCTGCGGGTGCGCAAGGATGTCGCCCTCCCCGCCGACACCATGGCCGCCATCCGCAGCAGCGGCCTTATCGGCGAGAAATACATCGCGCTCACCCCGGGCGCGGACGAAGCCCCGCTCAAGGCCGGGGATCTCATCACCGACACCGAAAGCGCCGTCGATCTGGAGTCCCTCATCAGCCGCTTCGCCTTCGGCGGCGTGAAGTCGGAAGAAAAAAAGTAGCCGTCCACCGGCCCCGAGCCGGCGCCGGCCTCCGCCTTCCGGCACTACGGGACACGAAAAAGCCCGCCCTTTTCAGGGCGGGCTTTTTCGTGTGCGGCGGTTCGGGATCGAGCCGTTATCGGATTAGATCACCGTGCCAGAGTCGGGCTTCGCGGGGTTGGGCTTCACCATCTCGCCGCTCAGATCCTTGTGGATCGCGGGGCCCTCGGCCTTCTTGGGCAGATCGGCTTGGGCGGCGGTGGCCGTGGCGACCGCGATGGCGGCGGCGGCGGGCAATACCGTGCGCAGAGGGGAGGACGAAATGTCGTCGGAGCGCTCCGCGGAACGCTCCGCGGCGGCGATCGACTTGTGGTGATCGGCATGCATGCCCTCCTCTAGGATGGACTGCGGCACGTCCTTCAGGCCCCAGATAAGGCCGGTGTAGGAAAGCAGCTTGAGGCCGTAGTAGGTGGGATCGATTTCCCACCAGTAGAAGCCGTTGCGTGTGCAGCTCTGGTAGCGGTGGTGGTTGTTATGCCAGCCCTCGCCGAGGCAGATGATCGCGAGAATAAAGCTGTTGCGCGAGTCGTCCTCGGTCTTGAAGCGGCGTTTGCCCATGAGGTGGGCCATCGAGTTGATGCAGGCCGTGCCGTGGAAAAGCGCGGTCGTGCTGATGAAGAAGCCCCACACCAGCATCTGCGCGCCGTTGGTGCCGAGGCCGGGGGCCCAGCGCTCCAGCGCGGCGCCGATGCCAAACATGGAGGCGGCGTAGAGGATAGGCACCACGAGATCAAAACGGTTCAGCCAGACCAGCTCGGGGAACTTGGCCAGGTCCTTCACCTTGGAGTAGTCGGTCGGGAAATTACGGCGCGAGGTGATCCAGCCGATGTGCGACCAAATGAAGCCGTGCACGTGCGGAGAGTGCGCGTCCTCCGGATCGTCGGAGTGCTGGTGGTGGTGACGATGGTGGTAGGCCCACCAGAGGCCGCCGCGTTGCACCGTGGTGCCACCCCACAGGGCCAGGATGAATTGGCCGAAGCGCGACGTGGAGTAGGTCTTGTGCGAGAAATAACGGTGATAGATGCCCGTCACCGCGAACATGCGGATGAAATAGAGAAACACCGCGGCCCAGGCGGCGAAGGCGCTTACGCCCACCCAGATGACGCCCAGGCAACCCAGGTGCAGGATCACGAAGGGCATGACGCGCACCCAGTCGACCCGGTCGGGTTCGTTGCGCATCTTTTCTGCGCCTTCGGGGCAATAATCGGAATCAATCCACTGCACCACGGCGGTGGCCAGGCGGCGGAAAAAGGAGGGACGAACGGTTTTTGCAGACACGAGGACTAAGGGACGACGGTTTTTGCGACAGACTGGCGGATAAACAAAGGAAAAATAATTTTCTCAAACGATGCGCCTGCGCAAGCGGCGTTTTCAGGCGCGGCTTCTACGCAGTTAGCGCCCCCGGGGTGCATCCCCCCACCGTAAAGACGGTAAGGCCATAGCCTCGTCATCAACATCTTGCGCAAGGAATCTCAACTGCGCGCTTCGGTGACCGATACTGACTTTGCGTAGGAATATCCCACCACCCATGTCTCCCGCTCTTAAAGCCCGAAAAAAGCTTCGTTGTCTTCTCATGGCCACGAGCCCGCTCGTGCTTTTTTCCTCCGCCGGCGCGCAAATCGCGGTGTGGGACGGCGGCGGCGGGAGCAGCAGTTGGGGAACCGCGCAGAATTGGAACCCCAACTCGATTCCGTCCAGCGGAGCCGACGTGGCCTTTGGCGGATCGGTAGAGACCTCCGTTCGCCTCGACCAAAACCGCACGGTGGGCTCGCTCACCTTTTATTCCAACGCGTCGCCTTTCACGATCAGCCGACGCACGCTCACGATAAACGGATCGCTGACCAACAACTCGGTTTTCGAGCAAAACATCAGCAGCATCCTGGCGTTGGGATCCAGCATCACCGTCAACGCCTCATCCGGCGCGATACGCCTGTCGGCAAGGGTGTCGGGAACCAATCGCGGAATCACCAAAACCGGCGCCTCCGATCTCATTTTGTCCGGCTCCACGAGCAACACATTCACGGGAGCGCTCACCGTGAACGAAGGCGGCGTGGTCTTGGCCAAGAGCGCAGGCGTGGCCGCCAACGGAACAGGCGCCCTCATCATCGGCGACGAGAGCGGCGCGGCGGACTCCGCTTCCGTCCGACTTCTGGCTTCCAATCAGATCACGGACACCAGCGCCGTGACGATTCGAACGGACGGCCTCCTGAACCTTCAGTCTTTTTCGGAGACCATAGCGTCCCTGACCATGACCGGCGGCTCCGTCGCCGGTTCAGGCACGCTCGGTCTCGGAGGCACGCTCGCCTTCACCGGCTCCGGCTCCGCCAGCGCCGCCATTTCCAGTGATCTCGCGCTGAACTCCGCAAGCCGCGTGATCGACGTGGCAGACACCTCCGCCGCCAACGACCTCGCCATCTCGGGCGTGATCTCCGACGGCTCCGTGACAGGCTCGTCGGTTTCCAAAACCGGCGCGGGCAATCTCCTCCTCTCGGAGGCCAACACCTTCACCGGCGGCCTTACCCTTTCCGCCGGCACGCTTACCCTGGCCAACAACAATGCGGTCGGCGCCGGCAACCTGACGCTGGGCTCCGCCGCCATCCAGGCTTCCGGCGGCTCGATCACGCTGGCCAATGCGCTCAGCCTGGCCGGCGACACCACCTTCGGCGGCACCGAGGCCTTGATCTTCACCGGCGATGCCGCCCTCACCGGCACGCGCTCCCTGACCGTCAACAATCCCACCACCTTCTCCGGCATAATCTCCGGGGCGAATGGGCTCTCGATCGCCGCAGGAAGCACCGGCGCCCTCACCCTTTCCGGCTCCGCCGCCAACACCTACACCGGCAATACTACCGTCAACGGCGGCACGCTGGTCCTGGCCAAGACCTCCGGAAACGCCATCGCCGGCGGTCTCGTGATCGGCGACGGCTCCGGAGTCGACACCGTCCAATTGGGCTCCTCCAACCAGATCGCCGACGCCTCCGCCGTCTCGATCCGCTCGAGCGGCGTGCTGAATCTTAACAACAATTCCGAGACCGTGGGCTCCCTCGCCGTCACCGGCGGAGCCTCCGTCGCCACCGGCACCGGCGCGCTCACCCTGAACGGAGATGTCTCCCATGACGGCGTCGGCTCCTCCTCGGCCACCTTGGCCGGCAACCTAAATCTCGGCGGAGCCGTCCGCACCTTCACGGTTGGCGACTCCGCCGCCGCAAACGATCTGGTCGTTTCCGCCGCCATCGCCGACGGAGCCTTGACCAAGGCCGGCGCGGGCACCCTCGCCGTCTCCGGACTCAACACTTACGCCGGCAACACCACCGTGTCGGCCGGCACGCTCTCCGCCTCCTCGGCCAATACGCTCTCCGCCGCCTCGACCCACAACGTCGCCTCAGGGGCCACGCTCGCCCTCAACGGCAACCATCAAAGCATCGGCGGACTCGCCGGGGCCGGCTCCGTCACCCTCGGAGGAGCGACCCTCTCGACCGGGGCCAACAACGCCAATTCCACCTTCACCGGCGTGGTGTCGGGCAACGGCTCGCTCTCGAAGTCCGGCTCCGGCACCCTCACCATCAGCAGCGCGCAAACATTCAACGGCACCCTCGCCGTGGACGCGGGCACGCTGATCCTCTCCGGAGCCTCCGGCACCGCGCTCGGAGCCACCGCGGCCGAGATCAATTCAGGCGCCACCCTTTGGCTGGACAATCGCTCCGGCAACCAGGCGAACCGCGTCGCCAACACCGCCGCGGTCACCCTCTCCGGCGGCACCCTCCGCTTTTCCTCCGCCACCGGCGGCTCCAGCGAAACCGTGGGCGCCCTCAACGCGGGTCCCGGGCTCTCCAGCATCCTGGTGGAGCAAAGCGGCGCTGGCGCCGCCGTCCTCACATTTTCCTCCCTGGGCACGATCGACGACACCGCCGCGGTCAACTTCACCGCGACCGGCGGCACGCTGGGCGCATCTTCCACCGCGCCCCAGATCTACATCGGCGGCCTCTCCTCCGGCTTCATCGGCGGCTGGGCCACCGTCGGCTCCGACTTCGCCGAATACTCCACCTTCGGCGTTCGAGCCCTCACCGGCTACTACACCGGCGCGGACGGCATCAACGTCGGCAACTCCACCGCCAACATACTCCTCACCTCCGTCTCTGCGTCCACCGCCTACACCCTCTCCAACAACGGCACCACGGTCGCCGGCTCCCTTCTTGTCTCCGACATCCCGAGTATCGACCTGGGCAACAGCACCACGCGTTACCTCAACCTAGCCTCGGGCGGCCTGCTCAAGACCACCTCGACCAACACCACCCTCTCCGGCCTGGGCCGACTCACCGCCGGCAACACCTCCGCCGGCACCTTGGTTGCCACCGTCCAGTCCACCGGAGTCCTGACCATCGACAACGTCATCGTGAACAACGCGGGCGCCGATGGCATCTACGGCAACGGAGCGGGGCGGGACGGCATCGTGAAGCTCACCAAAGCGGGCCCCGGCGAACTCGTCCTGAACGGCGCCAATACCCACACGGGCGGCACCCAGCTCGACGCGGGCACTCTCACCTTGGGCAACGACGCCGCCGCGGGCGGCGGCACCCTCACGTTGGGCTCGGCCACGCTCCGCGCTTCCGGCGGCAACCGCACGCTTTCCAACCCGTTGGTTCTCGCCGGCAACACCCTCTTCGCCGGCAACAACACCCTTACGCTCAACGGCGACGCCACTCTCTCCGGCGCTCGCTCCATCACGACCGAGACAAACGTCACCTTCGCCGGCGCGATCTCAGGCGCCACGGGTTCGCTTGCCAAATCCGGCAACGGCACCCTCACCCTCTCGGGCGCCACCGCCAACACCTACGCCGGCACCACCACCGTGAACGCGGGCGAGGTCCGCCTCGCCAAGACCTCCGGCAATGCCATCGCCGGCAACCTCGTGATCGGCGACGGCATCACCGCCGCCACCGTCCGGCTTCTTGCCTCCAACCAGACCGCCGACACCTCCGCCGTCACCGTATCCTCGTCAGGCACCCTCGATCTTAATGGCAACTCCGACGCCGTCGGCTCCCTGACCGTCTCGGGCGGCGCATCCGTCACCACCGGCGCCGGCGTCCTCACCCTCAACGGCAACGTCGCCCACACCGGCACGGGGGCCTCCTCCGCCACCATCGCCGGCAATCTGAATCTGGGCGGCGCCACCCGGACCTTCTCCGTAGCCGACTCTTCCGCGGCCGCAGATCTCGTCGTCTCCGCCGCCATCTCCAACGGCGGCATCACCAAGACCGGCGCGGGCACGCTCCGCCTCGACTCCGCCAACACCTACGCCGGCCCCACCACCGTCTCCGCCGGCACTTTGTCCGCAAACGCCACCAACGCCCTCGGCGCCAACTCCGCCGTCGACGTCGCCTCCGGCGCGACCCTCGCCCTCAACAACTTCAGCCAGACCCTCGGCTCCCTCGGCGGCGCGGGCTCCATCCAGGCCGGCAACGCCACCCTGTCCATCGGAGGCGGCAACTCCACCGGCTCCTACTCGGGCGTGCTCTCCGGCTCCGGAGCCCTCACCAAAACCGGCGCCGGCACCCAGACCCTGTCCGGTGCCAACACCTACACCGGCTCCACCACCGTCTCCGCCGGCACCTTGGTGGCGGCCAGCAACGGCGCCCTCGGCACCACCGCAGCCGGCACCACCGTCTCCAGCGGCGCCACCCTCGGCCTTTCAGGCGGTGCCGCCATCGGCGCCGAGGCCCTGACCCTCAACGGCTCCGGCGTCGGCGGCGCGGGCGCCCTCCAAAACGTTTCCGGGACCAACTCCTTCGCGGGAGCCATCACCCTCGCCGGCAACACCGTCATCGGCTCCTCCGCCGGCACGCTCACCCTCTCGGGCGGCGTTTATCTCGCCACCTACGAGGTCACCTTCGCCGGCGCGGGCAACACCGCCGTCACCGGAGCGGTCACCAACGCCGCCGGCGATGTCGTCAAAAACGGCAACGGCACCGTGACCTTCTCCGGCGCCAACACCTACATCGGCACCACCACCATAAACGCCGGAACGCTCGTCGCCGCCAATTCGTCCGCCCTCGGCACCACCGCCGCCGGCACCATCGTGAACAGCGGCGGCACCCTCGCCCTCTCCGGCGGCATATCCATCGGGGCCGAGTCCCTCTCGCTGGCCGGCTCCGGCGCGAGCGGCACAGGCGCCCTCCGCAATCTTTCCGGCGTCAACTCCTTCGCCGGCCCGATAACCCTCGCCGCCGACTCCACCATCACCTCCGCCGCCGGCTCGCTCAGCCTCACCGGCACCCTCGCCGCGGGCGGCTACGCCATCACGGTGAACGGCCCGGGCAACCTTAGCATCGGCTCCACCATTTCCGGAGCGACCTCGCTCGCCAAGACCGGCTCCGGCACCCTCGCGTTCGCCGCCAACCAATCCTTCGGCGGAGAACTCACGCTCGGTGGCGGCACGCTCTCCCTTCAAAACGTCTCGGTGAATGTCACCACCTTGCGCGTCACGGCCGCGTCGATCCTCGATTTCTCCGGCGTGTCCACCCTCACCGTGGGCACCTTGATCCTGGAACTGCCCGGCGGCGACGACCTGTCGATCACCAACTGGCAGGATTTCTCCGACTTCTTCTACGTCTCGAACTTCCTCAACGCGACCTACGACCAGACCGGCCAGCCGCCAACCTCGTCGATCGTCTTCGCCAACTTCACCGGCGACGACACCCGCTGGAAATACTCCAACAACGAAATCACGCCGGTGCCCGAACCATCCTCCTTCGGCGTGCTTTCCCTCGCCGGCCTCGCGGGCTGGTTCCGCCTGCGCCGCCGTCGCCGGTCCTGAGGCTGCCGCGAGCCCTGGCCCCAAGCCGGGGAGGCCTAGGCGCGCTTAACCCGCACCGCGCGTTTGCGCTCCGGGAATAACTCGCGGCACAGACCGCAGATCATGCCGTCGCAACCCCGCGCCGTGCAGTGTTCGCGACCGTAGAAAATGATCCGCAGGTGCAA
>JAIXVY010000351.1 GCA_027482505.1 Opitutaceae bacterium
CCTCGACCCGAAATACGCCCGCGTGGTCGGCGTGAAGCTCGACGACCTCCTCGTCTCCCAGCCCGACTCGGGCGAAGACGCGCTCAACATCACCGAGGCCCTCATCCGCTCCAACGCGATCGATGTCATCATCATCGACTCCGTCGCCGCCCTCATCTCCAAGCAGGAGCTCGACGGCCAGATGGGCGACGCCACCGTCGGTTCCCAGGCCCGCCTCATGTCGCAGGCCATGCGCCGCCTGACCGCGGTGGTAAGCAAGACCAAGTGCATCTGCATTTTCACGAACCAGATTCGCGAGAAGATCGGCGTGATGTTCGGCAACCCCGAGACCACGCCCGGCGGCCGCGCGCTGAAGTTCTTCTCCTCGATCCGCATCGACATCCGCCGCAAGGACCAGCTCAAGACCCCGGATGGCAAGATCATCGGCAACCGCACCAAGATCAAGGTGGTCAAAAACAAGATCGCCCCGCCCTTCACCGAGTGCGAGTTCGACATCATGTATGACGAGGGCATCAGCCGCACCGGCTCGCTCCTCGACCTCGGCCTCGAGCACAAGATCCTCGAGAAAAAGGGCGCGTGGATCGCCTACCAGGGCGAGCTCGTCGGCCAGGGCCGCGACGCCGCCAAGACCACCCTGCGCGAGAAGCCCGAGCTTGCGGCCAAGATCCAGGCCGCGATCGCCGAGAAGGTCACCGTCGCCGGCGGCACCGCCGTGACGGGCGCCGCAGAAGACGCGGAGTAAGCCGCGACCGCGATTCGGGATTTATTTCAAGCCGGGGCTCCCCAGGGGGCTCCGGCTTTTTGTTTTTTAACCGCGGATGGTGCGGACGGGCTCGGATGTCTCGGAAGAATTAACCACGGATCGCACGGATGGACACGGATAAAGACCAGGCTTCGTGGCGGAGGTTCTTATCCGTGCCAATCCGTGATATCCGTGGTCAAAACGCGCGTCACACGTCCGGGCAGAAGCCGTAGAGCAGGTCGTCGCGGCCCTTGCCGGGCCATTCCACTTGGTTGACGCGTAGGTGGCGCATCACGGCGAAGACGAGGTCGTTGAGCGCGGCTTCGTAACCAAGAATCGAATACAAGGGGGGCGCGTCGATCTTCACCACGAAGGCGGCCAGCCCGACCGCCTGGAGCATGCGCACGCTGCGGTCCACCATCTCGGCCTCGGCCGCGCTCCCGCCCTGGAGGAAGATGACGGGTTTGGGCGCGGCGTTCATCTGCTGGAAGGGTCCGTGGGCGAACTGGAGAAAATCGCTGATCGGCGGGCAGGGCCAGTAGACGCCTTCCATGAACTTGCAGGCGAGGTTCTGGCTGAAGTCCGAGATGGGCGCGGCGGTGACGAGGTTGAAGCCTCCCGACCAGGCGCTGGGCAGGCGGAGCATCGCGTCGAGCAGGTCGCGCGGGGCGCGGGCGTCGAGCAGGGCGGAGAGTTGCCCCGGGCTTGGCAGCGGCGCTCGGCAGCCGGGGAACTGGGCGGCGAATTGCAGCGCGGCGAGGTAGCCGGCCATGGGACCGACGAAGCGGATGAGCGTGGTGTATTCCTCGGCCAGCGGGAATTCGACGAGCTCGTTGCCCTCGTCGAGCAGGCCCTGGAGCAGGGCGGCGCGGTCGGGTTTGCCGGCGGCGAGCGCGGCGGCCGGCGTGCTGGCGGTGAAGAGGACGGTGTGGGAAAATTCGCGGCGGCGGCGGAGGGCGATCTGGGCGTTGGGCGAGACGCCCTGGGACCAGACCACGAGGGTCTTGCCGGCGAAGGCGCCGGGCGCGGGCTCGACGAAGCCGGAGAGCGGCAGGTAGGCGGCGGCGCGGTCGGTGAAGAGATTGAGCAGCATCACCAGGTAGCGGGCGTGGGCCTCGGAGCTGCCGGTGCCGGTGACGAGGAAACGCTGGGTGGCGAGGGTGCGGCCGGAAAGGGGGACGGGACCGCGGGCCAGCATCCCGGCGAGGGTGGCGGGAATGCCGGCGAGGCGCTCGGCGAGGAGGGCGTGACCGAGCGGGTCGGGGTTGGCTTGGGATGAGTTGGCCACGGTGAAAGGAGGGTAACGCGGTCAAGGCCGACCGCGACCGTGAGACAGCAGGCTTCGCGCCCGGGGCGTTTTGGCAACCTTGGTGAAAAGCGGTGATTTTGCCGTTTTGTCCCCACCGGCGGGGCCGCGGGCTTAAGGAAATCGATTCGCGATCCGATAATGGCTTCGGCAAAGAAGACTTATCTCCTTTTTCTTCCTCCATGAAATCTTCCATCGGATCTTTGGCCGCGCTGGCGGCGGCGGTCGTGGCGCCCGCGGTGTCGGACGCCGCCACGGTGAGCGCCTCGTTTTCCAACCTGACGGTGTCGGGCGTGTCGCAGTGGGTCGACATCGACGGCAACACGACCGACGACGTGCTGGTCTTCGCCAACGGCGCGGGGATCTACGTGCAGGCCAACAACCCCACGCTGCTGTTTTTCTCCGAGTTTCTCGCGGGGCAGACGGTGCCGGGATCGGGCGTGCCGAACGTCGATGGCTACACCAGCGTGGACTTCGTGCGGGAGCCTTCGGACGTGACCTACGTCGGATTGCTTTTCGATCGTTCCGCCGCGCTGCACTCGGCCTGGCTGCGTTTTGAGACCGACGGCTTCAACAACCTCCTGCTGACCAACGGCGGGTGGGAAACGTCTCCAG